>CAVFRF010000100.1:0-52429 GCA_963624975.1 Bacteroidaceae bacterium | reverse complement strand
CCCGACCCGCAGCTGCTGGAAGACCTGCCCGGCTACGAGCGCGAGCGCGCCAAGATCGTGGAGAACACCGAGGCGCTCATCGCGGGCCTGCCCGCCAACAACATCCTGCTCTACGGCGACGCGGGCACCGGCAAGTCGAGCGCGGTGAAGGCCATCGCCAACGAGTATGCCGACCGCGGCCTGCGCCTGGTGGAAATCAAGAAGAGCCAGCTCTTCGAGCTTCCCGAGGTGATGGAGCAGCTGGCCGGCAACCCGCTCAAGTTCATCGTGTTCATCGACGACCTGAGCTTCGCCACCGACGACAAGGATTTCGCGGCTCTCAAGGCCATTCTCGAGGGCAGCGTGTTCGGCACCGGCGGCAACGTGGTGGTGTACGCCACGTCCAACAGGCGCCATCTGGTGAAGGAGACCATGGAGGACCGCGCCGGCACCGACATCCACGAATCCGACACGCGCCAGGAGCTGATGAGCCTCTCGGCGCGCTTCGGCCTCGTGATCACGTTCATGCAGCCCGACAAGGCCCGCTACTGCGCCATCGTGGAGGCGCTGGCCGCCAAGGCCGGCATCGACGAGAACATGGACGAGCTGCTCGCGAGGGCAGAGCGCTTCGCCATCCGGGCCGGCGGACGCAGCCCTCGCGCTGCGAAGCAGTTCGTGGACCTGGTGCGAGCCGGCGTGGAGGTGTAGGGCCGCAGCACCTGCGGCGAGTCCGCAGCCAGCGCCCGCTACGCCAGCGAGAACGTCAGCTTGCCGCGGTACTTGTCGGCCTTGGCGAGCACCACGTTCACCCGCTGTCCCAGCGCATACACCACGTTCTCGCCGCTGTCGGTGCGCGAGAGCGTGCGCCTGGCCTCGTCGTAGTCGAACCATCCCTCAAGCTCGCGCGTGGGCACCAGCCCCTCGCAGCCGTTCTCGAGCTGCACGAAAAAACCGAACTGCATCACGTTCACGATCGTGGCCACGAACCTCTCCCCCACGAAACGCTGCATATACTCGCAGATCTTGGAGTTGAGCGCCTCGTACGACGCCTTCTCGGCCTCGCGCTCCATCACCGACGAGTTGTCGCACAGCCACGTGAGCTGGTCGAGCATGGTGCTCACCTCCACGATAGCCCCGGGGCGCGCCGGCGGGTTGGAGGGGTACGCCTCCTGAAACAACCGCAGGCGCAGCAGCCTGTGCGCCATGAGGTCGGGGTAGCGCCTGATGGGCGAGGTAAAGTGCGTGTAGCCGGGAGAAGCCAGCCCGAAGTGCGTGGTGAAGTGCTCGCGGTACACGGCCTGCTTCATGGCGCGCAGCAGAAGCGAGCTTATTATGGGATAGATGGGCTTGCCCTCCGCATCGTCCAGAATCGCCTGGATCTGCGCGTTGGTGGTGGGTGTCTCGTAGCGCGCATAGCCAAACTCGCGCAGCACGGGCACTATCTCGTCGAGCGAGCTGGGGTTGGGGTCGTCGTGGATCCTGTACACCATCGGCGCATCGCACTCGAGCATGTAGCCCGCGACGGCCTCGTTGGCCGCGATCATGCATTCCTCCACCAGCTCGGTGGCATGGCTGCGCTGCCGTTTCACGATGCCGTCGGGCTTCCCGTCGGCGCCGAACGTGACCTTCAGCTCGGTGCTCTCGAAGTCCAGCGCGCCTCGGCGGATGCGCCGCTCGCGCAGCTTGCGGCTGATGCGATGCAGGTTGTCCAGCACCTGCCGGGCCTCGTCGGACGGGAAGGCCTCGTCGCCGTCGAGCATCCGCTGCACCCCGTCGTAGTCGAGCCGCAGCCGCGACCTCATCACGCTGGGATACATCTCGGAGCGCAGCACGGTGCCGTTGCCGTCTATGTACATGTCCACGGTAAACGACAGCCTGTCCTCGTTCGGGTTGAGCGAGCACAGCCCGTTGGAGAGCTTCTCGGGCAGCATCGGAATCACGCGGTCGGGAAAGTATGTGCTGGTGGCGCGCCGCCTGGCATCGAGGTCGAGCGAGCTGCCCCAGCGCACATAGGTCGACACGTCGGCGATATGCACGCCGAGCCTGGCCACGCCGTCCACGAAGTCGAGCGAGAGCGCGTCGTCGAAGTCGCGCGCGTCCGCCGGGTCGATGGTGAGGATGAAGCGGTCGCGGATGTCGCGCCTGTCGGGTTCGCGCAGCGCGGCATCGATGTCGAGCTTGCAGGCATCTGCCTCCTGCAGCGCAGCCTCGGAGAAAGTCGTCTCGATGCCGTGTCTGGCGGCGAAGATATCTTCCAGGATGCCCGGGTCGTCCTCGCGGCCGATCACGTGCGTCACGGTTCCGCTGGGCACCTCTCGCTTGGTGGGGTAGTTGTCGATGGCCAGCATCACCACGTCGCCATCGGCCACCTTCACCTCCGCCGGCACGTTGGCGCGTATGAGATAGTCGAGCCTGGAGTCGTGCGGGATAAGGTAGCCCATGCCCTCGAACACCACGTACTTGCCCACCACGTCGCGGGTGCCGCGGTCGATGACCCTCTCCACCAGCGCAAGCGGCGCCTGCGTGGCATCGCTGGTGCCGTTGCCATCATCGCCCGCTGCCGCGCGCATCTGCCTGCGCCAATCCTGCGATATGGGACGCACGCGCACCACGTCGCCGTCCATGGCTCCGTTGATCTTGTTCTGCGGGATGAAGAACCTGCCCTCGGGCGTCTCGGCAAAGCCGTAGCCCTGCGAAGTGACGCTGAGAGTTCCAATAGGGAGATTGCCGGAGTGCCTGCCTCCGCGGCGCCTTCCGTGAGAAGAGCCTCCTGCACTCGCCTTGCGCTTCTTGCCCATGGCAGCGTCCTTTCGTCTCGCATGGCAGTATCGCCCGCCTAAAGTGCAGCGCGGTGTCGCGCGGGCGGCTGCGCGCTTACCCTACTCCAGCCCTGCGGCGATCTCGAGCGCACGCTCGAGTTGCGTGTCGGTATCGCCGGTGGTGGCAGCCTCCACCACCTCGTCGGGCTGCACGCCCACCTCGTTGATGGTCTCGCCGTTGGCTCCCAGGTACTCGGCCACGGTGTACTTGATGGCTCCGCCAAACGAGAGCGGCACCAAGTCCTGCACCGTGCCCTTGCCGTATGTAACCGTGCCCACGATCGTGGCCCTGCCGTTGTCCTTGAGCGAAGATGCCACGATCTCGGATGCCGAGGCGCTGTTCTCGTTCACCAACACCACCAGCGGCAGGTCGGTGATCTTGGCGCCCGACACCTGCTCGGTATCGGTGCCGTGCAGGTACTTCACGTTCATGAGCGTGCCCTCGTCCACGAAGGCCGATACGATCTTGGTGGCCTGGCTCACGTAGCCGCCGCCGTTGTCGCGCAGGTCGAGCACCAGGCTCTTGGCGCCCTGCGACTCCAGCTGCGACACCGCCTCGCGCACCGCGTCGCCCGACTCCAGGTTGAACGACGACAGGTAGATGTAGCCCACGCTGTCCTTAAGCTCGTACTCGATGTTGGGGATGGTGATGGGGCCGTACTCCATGGTGGTCGAGAGCTGCTCGCCCTCGAGCACCACCTGGTCGGCCGTCGACGCATCGTCGCCGCTCTCGCGGTCGGCCTCCATGGCCTCGCCCAGCCGGGTGAGGCTGTCTTCGGTGGGCCTGAGCCACTCCACCTGCACGCTCTGGCCGTCTTCGCGCTTGAGGGCTGCGGTAAAGGTGGTGGGGGTCCAATCCTGCGTGGTGCCGTCGACCGAGACCGCCACGTCGCCGATCTGCACGCCGGCCTTGGCGGCCGGGGTGTCGTCGTACACGTTGGTCACGACGGTGTACTTGCCGCATTGGGCGATCACCACGCCGATGCCCGAGTACGACCCGTTGGTGTACTGGAGGTACGACTTGTAGGCATCCTCGGTGTAGTACTCGGCATGGGCATCGCCCGTAGACTCGAGCAGGGCCTCGATCGCACCCTGCGTGGCGGAGTCGAGGTCTATCTTGTAGATGCCGTTGGCATCCAGCGCCTGCGCCACCTTGTAGAGGCGCATCGCCACCTCGGTTGCAGGCGCGTCCTCGCCTTCGGCGTACTGGCGGGGCGAGTCGTTGAAGAGCTGCAGCCCGTTGTTGGCGGCAAACACTCCCACGAAGAAGAACAGGATCGCCACGATAGTGCAGATGGCCACCGTCTTGCGCGTCGAGCCCTTGACACGGTTCTTCGGTTCGCGCGGCCCGCTGCCGGAAGCGGTGCCACCCGCAGGAGCCTCGTCGTCCGCGGCGGCGCTGCCACCCGCAACCGCAACGTTGCCCGCATCTTCTCCACCTGCGGCCCAGACCGCCCAGGCTCTTTCGGTTTTTTCAGTTTCGCCCTCTATACAAGCGGGGGCACCGCATTGCGCGATGCCCTCCGTTTCAGACGAATTCTGCAAGTCTTGCTCGTCTAGCATATGTTCCTAAGCTTTCAGGTACCTTCTCATCGCCAGAGCAGATCCGAACAGTCCGATCAGAACGCCGATCACCAGCAGCACGACCGACACCCCGATGAACTCGCCCGTCGAGATGTTGAGCGGCAGCCACTGGATGAGGCTCGTAAGATGCGGCGTTACCACGACCTTGATGAGCCCCAGGCACGCGATTGCCAGAACCGCGCCGATGAGCGCGTGTATCACGCCCTCCATCACGAACGGCCCTCTGATGAAGCCCTTGGTGGCGCCCACCAGCCTCATGATGGCGATCTCGCGCCTGCGCGCCATGATGGCGAGCCTGATGGTGTTGTTGATGAAGATGAGCGTCACGAACACCAGCAAGATCACGGCCGCGATGCCGGCGTAGCGCAAGATGTTGGTAACGGTGAAGAGCTTCTCCACGCTGCGCTGCCCGTACATCACCGATTCCGACGGATCCTCGGGCCTGTCGCATATCTTGGCGAACGTGGGGTCGGCGATTATCTGCGCGGCCACGCCCTCCACCTGCTGCGGGTCGGAAAGCTCCACCTCGATCGAGCGCGGCAGCGGGTTGTCGCCGTCGAGCGCGTCGACCATGCCGAGGTTGGCCTCCGATTCCTTGAAGTTCTCGAGAGCCTGCTCCTTCGTGGTAAACGACACGCTCTCCACGTAGCTCATCTTCTCGATGGTGGACATCATGGTGTTGATGTCGGCATCGGTGGCCTCGTCCAGCACGTATGCCGTGATGCTCACCTTGTCCTCCATCTGGTCCACCACAGACTGGATCATGGTGTTCATGAAGAAGAACACGCCGATGATGAACAGCGAGAGGAAGATCGTGATCATCGATCCGATGCCGGTAGAGGCATTGCGCTTGAGGTTGATGAGCGCTTCCTTGAAGAAATATCCGAAGTTACGCATCGAGTCCGTACACCCCCCTGTCCTGGTCGCGAACCACGTGTCCGTTGTCGAGGGTGATAACGCGCCTGCGCATGCTGTTGACCATTTCCCTGTCGTGCGTGGCAACCAGCACGATGGTGCCGGTGCGGTTGATGCGGTCGAGAAGCCTCATGATGCCCAGCGAGGTCTGCGGGTCGAGGTTGCCGGTGGGCTCGTCGCAGATGAGCAGCGGCGGCCTGTTCACGATGGCGCGGGCGATCGACACGCGCTGCTGCTCGCCGCCCGACAGCTGGTCGGGGTACTTGTCCATCTTCTCCTCGAGGCCCACGAGCCTGAGCACCTCGGGCACCTGCGTGCGGATGATGTGCTTGGACTTGCCGATTACCTCGAGCGCGAACGCCACGTTCTCGAAGGTGGTCTTCTTGGGAAGCAGCTTGAAGTCCTGGAACACGCAACCGATATTGCGGCGCAGGAACGGGATGCGCCAGCTCTTCATCTCGGTGAGGTTCTCGCCTGCGATGTAGAGGCTGCCAGCGGTGGGCGCGATCTCGCGGTTGATGAGGCGGATGAACGTCGACTTGCCCGATCCGGAGTGTCCCACCAGGAACACGAACTCGCCCGAGTAGATGCGGAGCGAGACGTTCTGCAGCGCCGGCTTGTCGGGCTGCGCGTCGTAGATCTTGGTAACGTTGTCGAAGAACACCGCCGGCTTGGCGTTGGTGGGAGCGCCCTCGGCCATCCTCACGGCGCGCATCTGCGCGGTGAACGACGGGTCCTGGGCCTTGCTGGCCTGCACGCCCGGCAGGTCGGTCGGCAGGTCCTGTCCCGGAATCGCAGCGGCGAGCCTGGTCGCTGTAGCTGACGGGGCAACCGGAGCCGTGTTCTGCACCGGCATCGCCGGCGCGTTCTGCGAGAACAGCGGGTCTTGGATCTGCGAGAACGCTATGTCCTCTCCGCCATTGCCGGTTTGAAAATCGGGAACTGCGGGAACGCTCTGCGTGTTCCCCTTCACGTGTGCCCCCGTGAGGTTCGGCGACTGCCCGAACGCGTCGTCTTGGGGCAGACGATCGTCTAAACTCACATTCTCTCCAATCGAAATAGGCTGCAGTTAATCTTCATCATTTCGATGCGTGGCATATTCTAGCAGACTGCCGGACTCAATCGAGTTCGCAGATTCATTCGATTGCACGAGTGAGCAAAACCATGCTTTCGCGGTGCCCTCGGAGGCTTCGTTGTGCAGACATCGTGAAGCCGCGGACGCACCTGCGGCCTGCATCGCAAGCAAGGCCGTCGCCCATCGCCTAGCCTGCTACTTCGCGATAAGCTCCTGGGCGCGCTTGGCGATGGCCGCCGCATCCAGCCCGAACTCTGCGAACAGCTCCGTGGCGCTTCCCGAGGTGCCGAACGTGTCGGCCACGCCCACTCGCGCCATCTTCACCGGCAGCTCCTCGCACAGCAGCTCGGCCACGGCAGAGCCGAGGCCGCCGTAGATGGAGTGCTCCTCGGCGCACAGCACGGCTCCGGTCTTGGCAGCCGACTTGAGCATGGTGGGCGCGTCGAGCGGCTTGATGCTGAATGCGTCGATGACCTCGGCGGCAATGCCCTGCTCGGCCAGCGCGTCGGCAGCTGCGAGCGCCTCTGCGACCTCTGCCCCGCATGCCACGATGGTGATGTCCGCGCCCTCGCGCAGCACCTTGGCCTGCCCCAGCTCGAAGCTATCGCCCTCGCCGCACACCTGCGGCAGCTTGGCGCGGCCGAGCCTGATGTAGAAGGGACCGGGGGTCGCCGCCGCGATCCTGATGGCGGCGCGTGCGCTCTCGAAGTCGGACGGCACCAGCACCCTCATGTTGGGAAGCGTGCGCATGAGCGACACGTCCTCGAGCATCTGGTGCGATCCGCCGTCGGGTCCCACCGACACGCCCGCATGGGTGGGGGCGATCTTTACGTTGAGCTTGGAATAGCACACGGTGTTGCGAATCTGGTCGTACACGCGACCAGTGCCGAACACCGCGAACGAGCCGGTAAACACCACTTTTCCAGCCAGCGAGAGGCCAGCTGCCACGTCTATCATGTTCTGCTCGGCAATGCCCACGTTCACGAGGCGGCCCGGATGGGCCTCTCCGAGCTTCTTAGTGGTGGTCGAACCCGAGAGGTCCGCGTCCACCGCCATCACGTCCATCCCCTCGTTCACGAGGTCGACCAGCGTGGTGCCATATGCTTCGCGCGTCGCCTTATCGGGCATCTCTAAGCCTCCAGTTCCTTGATCTGCGCCGACAGCTCGGCGAGCGCCTGCTTGGTCTGCTCCGCATCGGGGGCCTTGCCGTGCCAGCCGGCCTGGTTTTCCATGAAGGAGACGCCCTTGCCCTTCACCGTGCGGGCGATCACGATCGCAGGGCCATCGGCATACGCCTTGGCCTCGTGCATCACCTCGCACAGCTGCTCGATGTCGTGGCCGTCGACCTCGAAGGTCTTCCATCCGAACGCCGACCAGCGGTCGGCCGCGGGAGCCACGTCCATCACGTCGGACACGCATCCGTCTATCTGGAGGTTGTTGTAGTCCAGTATCGCCACGATGTTGGAGAGCTTGTACTGGCTGGCGAACTCGGCAGCCTCCCACACCTGGCCCTCCTGCGTTTCGCCGTCGCCCATGAGCGCGAACACCGTGGGGGCTTCGTCGCCGTAGTCGGCGCGCAGGCCGAGAGCCAGGCCGGCCGCTATCGAGAGGCCCTGGCCCAGCGACCCGGTGGAAACCTCGACACCGGGGAGCTTGAGGCAATCGGGATGACCCTGCAACCTGCTGTGGAGCTTGCGCAGCGTCGACAGCTCCTCGTGCTCGATGATGCCCATCTGGGCGAGAGCCGCGTACAGAACGGGAGCCGCATGGCCCTTGGAGAGGATGAACCTGTCGCGCTTCGGGTCGTCCAGCATGTCGGGCCCGAAGTTCATCACGCCCGAGAAGTAGAGCGTGGCCACGATGTCGGATGCCGAGAGCGACCCGCCGGGGTGCCCGCTTCCGGCCTTCGCGACCATGTCGACGATGTCGTATCTCATGCGGCTGGCTGTGCAGGCTATCTGACCTGCCGATTGGCTGGGAGTTCCAGTTGCCAACGCCATCTCCCCTCTCCATCCGGACCGCTCTTGCAGCGCGCGCCGGAATCGTATTGGCCGTTTGCAATCTCATTACTTTTATACCGCGCCGGGTGCCAACATCCGGGCAGGTTTTGGCGGGCTTTCGGTATCGGGTCAAACGTTGCCAAGCTCGCCGGGCGAGAGGGGTTCGAGGAAGCGTGAGCGGAGAGGCGGATGTCGTGCGGGCGGCATGCTCGGCAGCAGCCGTTACTCCTCCTTCTGCGAAGCCTGCCAGCGATGGTAGTCCACCACGAACTGGTCTAGGTCGCCATCGAGGATGTCGTCCACGTTGCCGCTCTCGGTGCCAGTGCGCACGTCCTTCACCATCTGGTAGGGGTACAGCACGTAGTTGCGAATCTGGCTGCCAAACGATATCTCGCGCTTCTCGCCTCGCAGCTCGTCCATCTCGGCCTGGCGCCTGGCCTCCTCCAGCTCGTAGAGCCTGGCCTTGAGCACCTTCATCGCGGCTTCCTTGTTCTGGATCTGCGACTTCTCGTTCTGGCATGTGACCACGATCTTGGTGGGAAGGTGCGTGATGCGCACTGCCGAGTCGGTGGTGTTCACCGACTGGCCGCCCGGGCCGCTCGACCTGTACACGTCGATGCGCAGGTCGTTGGGGTTTATGTCCACGGTTATCTCGTCGGGCACCACGGGCAGCACCTCCACGCCGGCGAACGTTGTCTGGCGGCGCTTCTTCTCGTCGGTGGGCGAGATGCGCACCAGGCGGTGCACCCCCTGCTCCGACTTGAGCATGCCGTAGGCGTTCTTGCCGCTCACCTCGAAGGTCGCCCTGTCGATGCCGATCACCTCGGCCGCCGGCGCGTCGAGCACCTTCACGTTCCAGCCTCTGCGGTGCGCGTAGCCCAGGTACATGTGGAAGAGCATGTCGGTCCAGTCCTGAGCCTCCAGCCCGCCCTGGCCGGGAGTCACCGTCACGATGGCATCGCCGTGGTCGAACTCGCCGTCGAACCACGACGACAGCTCCATCTCGTCGATGCGCGCGGTGAGGCTCTCGATAGATGCCGCGACCTCGCCCGCAAGCGATTCGTCTCCGGCATCTACCGCCAGCTCGTTTGCCACCTTGGCATCTTCCAGCTCGGCAACCGCGTCGTCGTACTCGCGGATCTCGTCGCGAATCTCGGCCGCCTGCTTGGTGATGGCCTGTGCCGCGTTCTGGTCGTTCCAGAACCCCGGCTCGCTCGTCTGGGCCTCCAGTTCCTCGAGCTTGTAGCGTTTGGTGTCGACGTGGAGGTACTCCCCCACGGCGGCTATGCGTTGTCCAAGCCCGTCCAGCTCGGCTGTGCGATCGTCTGCCATGCTAGAGGTTGGCTCCGTGGCACTTCTTGAACTTCTTGCCGCTGCCGCAGGGGCACGGGTCGTTGCGTCCCACGTTGGCGAACGGGTCGTCCTTGTCCTTCACGTAGGTCGGGGCCTTGCCCGTGGGCAGTGCCGTGGGCACCTGGCTCGTGGTCTGCGAGTAGGTCACCTGGCCGGCCTGCGGCTGGGTCGCAGTAGCGGTGGCCACGGTGGAGGTGCTCGAATCCGAGGGTCCCGAGAACTTGGCCTTGCTCAGGCTCGCCGGCTCGGGCTGGTCGTCCTCGTCCTGCATCACGATGCGGATGCGCAGGATGGTGCGGATGTAGTCTTCGTACATCGAGTCGCGCAGCAGTCCGAACGCCCTGTGCGCCTCCTCCTTGTACTCCACCAGCGGGTCGCGCTGGCCGAAGGCGCGCAAGCCGATGCCCACGCGGAGGTAGTCCATCTCCTGCAGGTGGGTCATCCAGCGCGTGTCCATCGTGCGCAGCATCACCTGCGTCTCGAGCTGGCTCATCCTGTCTTCGCCCAGCAGCTCTTCCTTCTGGTTGTAGAGCTTTTCCAGGCAATCCTCGAGCTGCGCGATCAGAGCGTTTGCGTCGTCGATGCCCTCGAACCACGACGTGTCGATCTCTTTGTCGCCCGTGGTCTGCACCAGCCAGTTGCGCAGGCCGTCCAGGTCCCACGACGACTCCGACTTCACTTGGCTGTCGCAGTAGCCCATCACGGCGTTGTCCACCGTGGACTTGAGGATGTCGTTCGACTTGGCGTGGATGTCCTTGCCGTCGAGGATAGCGTTGCGCTCCGCGTAGATGGCCTGCCTCTGCTGGTTCATCACATCGTCGTATTCCAGAACGTTCTTACGGGAGGAGAAGTTGAGGGCCTCCACCTGATGCTGGGCGTTCTCGATGGCCTTGCTCACCATGCCGGCCTCCAGCGGCACGTCATCGGGAGTGCCGGTCTTGGCCATGAGCTTGCCGATGCGGTCCATGCGTTCGCCGCCGAAGAGCCTCATGAGGTCGTCTTCGAGCGAGAGGTAGAACCTCGTTACGCCCGGGTCGCCCTGACGTCCGGAACGACCGCGCAGCTGGTTGTCGATACGCCTGGAGTCGTGCCTCTCCGATCCGATGACCGCAAGGCCGCCTGCGGCGATGACCTTGTCGTGGTCCTCGGCGCAGACCTCCTTGGCCTTGGCCAGCGCCTTGGCCAGCTGCTCCTCGGTGGCCTCCTGCGGATCGATGCCGTTGGCATACAGCACGTCGTCCACCATGAAGTCGGGGTTGCCGCCCAGCAAGATGTCGGTACCACGGCCTGCCATGTTGGTGGCGATGGTCACCGCGCCGCTGCGGCCGGCCTGGGCCACGATCTTGGCCTCCTTCTCGTGGTGCTTGGCGTTGAGCACGTTGTGCGGGATGCCGCGCCTGTTGAGCTTGCCCGAGAGCAGCTCGGAGTTCTCGATGGAGATGGTGCCCACGAGGCACGGCTGCCCGGCCTCGTGGCGCTCGATAATCTCGTCCACGATGGCGTTGAACTTGGCGTCGGCGGTGCGGTACACCACGTCGTTCAAGTCCTGCCTGGCCACGGGCTTGTTTGGCGGGATGGCGGTAACCGAGATGTGGTAGATGTCGCGGAACTCCGCGTCCTCGGTCATGGCCGTGCCGGTCATGCCCGAGAGCTTGTCGTAGAGCCTGAAGTAGTTCTGCAGGGTGATGGTGGCCAGAGTCTGGTTCTCCTCCTTCACCAGCACGTTCTCCTTGGCCTCCAGCGCCTGGTGCAGGCCGTCGGAGTAGCGGCGGCCTTCCATGATGCGGCCGGTGAACTCGTCCACGATCTTGACCTCGCCGTCGACCACCACGTAGTCCACGTCCTTGTGGAACATGAACTCGGCCTTGAGGGCCTGCTGCAGGTGGTTGACCAGCTGGCCGGACGGGTCGGAGTACAGGTCGTCGATGCCCAGCATGCGCTCGACCTTCTCGAGACCCTCCTCGGTGGCCATGATCGTGCGCTTGGCCTCGTCCAGCTCGTAGTCCACCTCGGACTGCAAGCCGGGCATGACCCTGGCGAACTTGCGGTAGGTCTCGGCGGCCTCGCTGCCGGCGCCCGAGATGATGAGCGGCGTGCGCGCCTCGTCGATCAGAATCGAGTCGACCTCGTCCACGATCGCGTAATGATGCCCGCGCTGCAGACGGTTGGAAGCGCGCGTGACCATGTTGTCGCGCAGGTAGTCGAAGCCGAACTCCGAGTTGGTGCCGTAGGTAACGTCGGCATCGTACGCGGGCTTCTTGGCGTCGAACTTCATGCCGTTCTGGATGAGGCCCACGCTCATGCCCATGAACTTGTAGACCCTGCCCATCCATTCGCTGTCGCGCTTGGCCAGATAGTCGTTCACGGTCACGATGTGGATGCCGTCGCCCGGGATGGCGTTGAGGTAGCCGGCCAGCGTGGACACCAGCGTCTTGCCCTCGCCGGTCTTCATCTCGGCGATGGAGCCCTTGTGCAACGCCATGCCGCCGATGAGCTGCACGTCGAAGTGCCTCATGCCCAGCTCTCGCACCGCAGCTTCTCGCACAGCCGCGAAAGCCTCGGGCAGCATGTGGTCGAGCGTCTCGCCGTTCTCGTGCCTTTGCTTGAACTCGCCCGTCATGGCCTTCAGCTCGTCGTCCGACTTGGCTTGCATGTCGGGCTCTTTGGCGTTGATGTCGGCCACTATCGACTCGAAGTGCTTGAGCTGCTTGTCGCCGCCAGCGGTGAGGAGTTTCTTGAATAGGTTTGCCATTGGTTCGATGATTCCTCTCAGAGATACGCGCGCATAGGGGGTGTGGATGCGCTTCGTTTGCATACCAACGCATTAGGATAGCGCAAACGCGCCCTTAGGGCTGCATGGCATCTCGAAACAAGCTCCCATCTTCGGCGTGACGCTCAATCGATGCCGTCTGATACTGTTGAGTGCATAGAACCTCCATTTTCGACTGTTTGCCAAAACGAGGATGCGGCGGCTTTCCCCAAAGCCTCTCTGTCTGTTCAGCGTCGCTTTACCGCCGCATCCGACTGGTTCGAATGTACAGCACGAATCTTCCCGATTTCTTAACCATTTCTTACCAGATTCTTACCAGAATCTAAACCGTTTCCAACCCTTGCGAAGGTTTGCCAGAACTCTTTCAGGTTCGGAGCGCAAAAACGCCCCCGAGTGCTTGCATCGCGCGTCTGGCCTGCCGTCTACTCGCCTGCCAGGAGGCTCTCGTATATGCGCAGCGTCTTTCGCGACAGCGGTATGCCCAGCACGTTGTCGAGGTAATGCTTGCACACGAAGAACGTCTCCATCGCCGAGGTCCGCTGCCCGGCGCACTGCTGCGCGGTCATAAGGGCCTGGTACACGTCTTCCCTCCCCGTCTCCATCTCCAGCGCCTTGCGGGCAAACCACAGAGCCGCCGGTATGTTGCCATATTCGAGCGTTCTGCGCGAAGCCATCAGCAGCGCGTCTATATATGTGGCTCTGAAACGCTCGCGCATGCGCAGCAGGTACGGGTCGCACTTGATGCCGGCCAGCATGTCGCCCGCGTAGAGCTGGTCGATGCGCATGAAGTACCGCTCGATGTTGAGCAGCCCCGTGGAATCGAACAGGATCTTCTTGGTAAGGTCGTCGAACTCTGCCACGTCGGACCACACCAGGCTGGAGTCGATCTTGTACAGCTCTCCCCTCGTTACCAGATATGGTGTCTCGCCGTCGGGATTGGCAAGCGCATGCCTCATCACCGAGTACACCACGTAGAGGTTCTTGGTGGCCCTCTTCACATCCATGTCGGGCCAGAGCGCCTGCACCAGCGTTTCCCTGTTGACCTCGCGGCCCAAGCGCACCAGCAGGTGCGCGAACAGCAGTTTGGCCTTGGCCTTGTCCCACTTGTAATCGGGCACCTCCACGCCGTCGATGCGGGTCTTGAGGCCACCGAACAGGTTGACCTGCAACTCGGGGCACTCGATGCGCTGGCACGACGCGATTTCCATGCCGGTTGCAAACTCCAGCCCGTCGAACAGCGAGTGCATGCCGCTCGCACGCACAGACTGCGCGAGCTGCTTGTCCAGCGCCTCCCGATAGCGCCTAGCGTTTTCTTCTAGAAGAGTTCCCGCCGTATGCAGCGGGTTCTCCAGTAGCTCTTGTTCCATTTGACTGCACGCTTTCTTCCCAATCCGTCCATACGATTCCTTCCCCGCTTGGCGCATGGCATCGCCTAGCTCCCCCACCAGAGCCGCCGCGATCCATGCGCGTGAGTTCAAGGCGGAGTGCCCAAAGTCGAATGCAGGTACGCCAAGGCATCGCGTCTGATGCGTATGCGCGCACGGGCGCGACCTTCGGCCTGCTTGCCTAAGGTCGGTCGTATATGGGATTTTTTGAGTGTATGGGTGCCTAAGATGCCGGCTTTGCGCTCGCTGGCATCCGCGAACATATTTATGAAGAGCATGAGAAATCCCGCCAATCTGGCAGGGAGGTATTGGGGTAGGAGAATCTTAGCAGCATCAAGCAAGTTCGGGTAGCCCCAACCCGGCGCAAAAATCGATTCGTTCGATTTTCTTACCTTTTGCACAAGCGGGATGGGGGTGGTTTTGTGCCAAACGATGCGCATAGGTGGCAGTTGCTCCCGATTGCCATGCATGTGCATCTTTCGCGATGGCTAGCGGCTTATTCGCGCTATGGCAGTTCGTCGTTTCGCGAGACTAAACTGCCGCATCGGTGTAAGCTTGAGGCCAACGCACACCTTCGACATGCAGTTTGGACGGCCCATGATTCTCGAAATCCCCCACGACGCGCGCATGCTACTCTCGCTTCTTGAAAGCGACGGGCATGATGCCTTCCTCGTTGGTGGCTGGGTGCGCGATGCCCTGATGGGGGTCGAAGGCGCCGACATCGACATCGCCACCAGCTCTCCGGCAGAGCACACGATGTCGCTGCTGCGCGGGCATGGTATCTCGGTCGTGCCCACGGGGCTGGCGCACGGCACGGTTACCGCCGTTATCGACTCCATCCCATACGAGATCACCACGTTTCGCGTCGACGGGGAGTACTCCGATTCCAGGCACCCCGACAGCGTTCGATTCTGCGCATCCATCGACGACGACCTGTCGCGGCGCGACTTCACCATCAATGCCATCGCATACAGCCCAAGGTCGGGGCTTGTCGACCCCTTCGACGGAAGGGCCGATATCGAGAAGCGCATCGTGCGCTGCGTGGGCGATCCCGACAGGCGTTTCGACGAAGACGCGCTGCGCATCATGCGTGCGCTGAGGTTCTCGGCGCAGCTTGGCTTCGCGATCGACCAGGCGACGGCAGCCAGCTTGGTCGAACATCGCGAGCTTCTGGACAAAATCGCGCGCGAGCGGATCGGGAAGGAGTTTGCGAAGCTCGTGGGCTTCGCGGCGGCTCCCGACGTGCTCGAAGCGTTTCCGCAGGTGTTTGCCCAGATCCTGCCCGACGTGGATTGCGCCGGCAGCAGGTGGTGGGCGTGCGTCGAAGCCTTGCAGATGCTGGAGTCCAGCGACCTCTCCACTCGGCTGGCTACCTTGATGTCGTGCGTCGGCGACGGGCGGGGTGGCGATGCCTGCGCTGAAGTTCTGCGTTCGCTTCGCTTCTCCAACAAGGTCGTTTCGCAGACCAGCGATATCCTGATGGCACTCGATGCCATCCCCGAAGATTCCGACGAAGCCCAGATTCTGCTCTGCATGGGGCGTGCGGGATCCGACGCGTTCATGAGCGCACTCGACGTGAAGGAAGCCTTCGTGCTGGCCGAGATTCGCAATTCGGGGACGAACGAGTCTGGCGATAGCGATTCGACCGCAATCGGCGACACGGACCAAAACGGCATCGTGGACTTCGGCAGTTCAAACGACTGCAACTTCGCGAACGCTGGCAGCTCGGCTTGTGGAGACGATAGCCCTGCCAATGACTGCAACGCATACGTACTCGCGCTCGAAGAGCGGCTGGAACACATCCGCAGAATGCGTTCGGTCGCCCAAGATTGCCTCGCCGAGAACAAGCCCTACCGAGTGCGCGACCTCGCTATCTCGGGCAACGACCTCGTCGAGGCCGGCATCGAGCCGGGTCCCGAAATAGGACGTATACTCGACGGGCTGCTGCACCACGTGGTGCAGGGCAGCTGCGAGAACGCACGAGATCAGCTGCTAGAGCTGGCCGCAAAGCTCACCACTCGTCGTTGATGGGCGAGTCGCACTTGTATTGCACATGCCAGAACACCAGACCCTGAGCCGGTGCCTTCGGGCCCGCAGCTCTCCTGTCGCATGCAGCCAGCACGTCGCGCACCCACTCCGGTTGCCGCCGTCCGCATCCGACCTCCACCAGCGTGCCCGCCATGGTGCGGATCATCGAGTGGAGGAAGGCGTTGCCCACAACGCGAATCACGTGTCCTTGCTCTCCGAGCAGCTCCTCGTCGTAGAGCTCGATGGACTTCACGTCGCGGACGGTGTTCTTGCCCTCGGCCGAGAGCGCCACGCAGAACGACTTGAAGTCGTGCTCGCCCACCAGGTAGGTCGCGGCCTGCTTCATCGCATCGATGTCGAGCGATTTGCACGACGACACCCACCACGTGAAGTCACGCGAGAACAGCGGCTGGTGGCCTCCGTCGGCGATGCGGTATCGGTATTCGCGCCAGTCGGCATCGAAGCGGGCCGAAAATCCTTCGGGCATCTGCACCGCCTTTCGAATGCAGATGTCGTCGTGCGTGAGCGCGTTGAGCGAGCGTGCGAGGCTCTCCATCGTGCGGTTGCATAGCTCATCCTCGTAGAGGTCGAAGCTCACCACCTGTCCCCGCGCATGGACGCCGGAGTCGGTGCGTCCGGCGCACACGGTATCGATGTCGCGCCTGAATATGGTTCTGAGGGCATCCTCTATTTCGCCTTGCACCGTGAGCAGGTCGTTCTGCCGGGCGAACCCGCAGAAGGGCGCCCCCAGGTAGGAGTGGAGAACGGCTATCGTCTGCATCTCGAATCCTGCCTCCATGATCGAATCCACTAACTGAACATCTCGTTTTCACAGTTTCTCAACATCGGCAGATTATAGTTTAAACATGCTGATGGAACGAACAACGCTAGCAGGCAGCAGCAAGCGACTCGGAGCAGCCCAGCAGCATAACCCCCTCCTTTAAGGATGATTCGGCCAGCAGTCCGAATCATCCTTCCTTTTTGCCCGAAAACTCGCGCAACTGGCATATAATCGGTTGCCCGAGGGGTCAAATGGCAATTGGTTCCGCTCCTAAGCGGCACCCGAAACGAAAAGAGTCTAAGCACATCATGTTTCTGCACATGCTCAAGTCCAAGATACACAGGGCTACGATCACCGACGCAAACATCGACTATGTGGGCAGCATCACCATCGATTCCGAGCTTATGGAGCAATCCGGCATCCACGAGTTCGAGAAGGTCCAGATTGCAGACGTAAACAACGGCGCCAGGCTCGAGACCTATGTGATCGCCGGCGAGCCCGGGTCGGGCTGCATCTGCCTCAACGGTGCAGCTGCAAGGCTCTGCAACGTTGGCGACCTCGTGATCATCATGGCCTACGGCATGGTCGACTCCGCAGAAGCCGAGGGCTGGGAGCCCACCGTCGTCATCGTCGATGCCGACAACAAGCCCGTGAAACAGGACTAGCAGCCTACGTCTAATCCGCTGCGGCCGTTACGACCAAGCGTCGGACTCGCCAGCAGATCCGAACTCCCTGAGCGCCCGCGATGCCACCCCAGCAGAGTACCCCTTCGAGATGAGGTACCTGTAATGGGCATCGCGGGCGTTCTTTGCGCTGGTGCGATGCGAGCGCACGCACTTGAGCGCCCTGGCAACTTCGTCTTCTTCCGCAAACAGCACATCGGGATATCCCGCCAGCTCAGAGCAATCGACGCCCTTCTCGGCAAGCGCCTCCTCGATGCGGCCGCGACCCCATCCCATTTCCTTCTTGCCGGAGATGAAGCTCTGCGCATAGCGCTTGTCGTCCAGAAACTTGGTGCGCAACGCATACTCGATCGTGTGCTCCACGACCTCCGGTTCGAAGCCCGACGAAGCGAGCTTGGACCGCATGGACTGCACCGAGTAGTCGCGCATGGCGATGAGCTTTAGCAGCTTGGCTTTGCACTCCCTGTCGCCCAGAGGCTTCTTGCATACGCTGCCCGCGCCGCTTGAATCGCTACCGCAGTCTAGGTCGGCGGCACGTTTGCCATGAGACTCTCCGCCCCTGCGGGCCGGCCTCTCGCCGTATCCCGCATCAGGGCCTCCGGGTCTGCCCGACGAGCCGTATACCCTCGCGCTATTCGCCATCGTCGCCTTCGGCTCCTGCGGGCTGTCCGACTATCTCCAAGTCGATAGGCGCATCGTCGTCGGGAATCAACCCGATCGCCTTGCGCACCAGCGTGTCTATCTCGTCGCGCAGGTCGGGATTGGTGCGCAGCGTCTCCTTCGCGGCCTCGCGACCCTGACCCAGCCTCTCGTCGCCGTAGGTGTACCAGGCACCCGACTTCTTGGCGATGTTCTCCTCCACGGCCATGTCCAGGATGCATCCCTCCTTGGAGATGCCCTCGCCGTACATGAGGTCGAACTCGGCCTGCTTGAACGGAGGAGCCACCTTGTTCTTCACGATCTTGGCGCGACACCTGATGCCCACGGCCTCCGACCCCTTCTTGATGGTGTCGATCCTGCGGATGTCGATGCGCACCGACGAGAAGAACTTGAGTGCACGGCCACCGGTGGTGGTTTCGGGATTGCCGAACATCACGCCGATCTTTTCGCGAAGCTGGTTGATGAAGATGCACGTGGTATTGGATTTGGAAAGCGATCCTGCAAGTTTGCGCAGCGCCTGGCTCATGAGCCTGGCCTGAGCGCCCACGGTGAGGTCGCCTATCTCGCCCTCGATCTCGGCCTTGGGCACGAGCGCCGCCACGGAGTCGACCACCACGGCGTCGATGGCTCCCGACCTCACGAGGATGTCGCAGATCTCGAGCGCCTGCTCGCCGGTGTCGGGCTGCGAGATCAGCACGTTGTCGATGTCGACGCCTATGCGCGCCGCATACCCGGGGTCGAGCGCGTGCTCTGCGTCGATGTAGGCCACCGTGCCGCCAGTTGCCTGAGCCTCGGCGATGATCTGCAACGCCAACGTGGTCTTGCCGCTGGACTCGGGGCCGTATATCTCGATGATCCTGCCTCGCGGAACCCCGCCGATGCCCAATGCGGCATCGAGCGGAAGCGCACCCGTGGAGATAACGCCTATCTCCAGATTGCAGCCATCTTCGCCGAGCTTCATGATCGAGCCCTTGCCGAACCTCTTCTCGATCTGGGCCTTGGTGAGTTCTAGAACCTTGTCCTTATCTGCTTCCATTTGTTCCTCTTTCATGGCTCGAGCGACATGCGGCCATGTAACCGTTTGGCCGCAGTGCTCCGAGCACTCCCGCGTCGCAACATTGCACTAGCATAATCGAACATATGTTCGTGGTCAAGCAGAAACCCTCGAGGTCGTTCCCGCTCGGCCAACAACTATGCTAGCGGCCAGACCTTACCGAAATGTATAACGAATTCTTACCAAATTCTTAACGAATTCTTACCGATTTCTAACCCGGCGAAAGGTCTGCGACAACTCTTTCAGGTTTGCGAGCCAGAAGGATTGCGCACTTAACGGGCAATACTTCGAGATTCGGGACTCGGCGACATCGCAATCAAGATCGCACGAGCAGCCGGCACGGGAGCGACTAGACTGTCTCGAGCCTCTGCTGCATCATCTGCAGAGCGTGGGCCACGGTCTGCTCGCGCACCTGCTGCCTGTCGCCAGCGAATTGCTCGCAGTGCGCGGCCGCGTCTCCGCATCCGGCGATGCCGAACCACACCGTGCCGGCCGGCTTGCCCTCGCTGGCTCCGGGACCTGCAACTCCCGTAACCGCAACTGCAATCGCCTGCGCTGGTTCGCCGATCGCGCCAAGCGCGCCCTCTGCCATCTGAAGGGCCACCGGCTCGCTCACGGCGCCCAAGCTATCGAGGTCGTCGCGCGAAACTCCCAGCTCGCGCTCCTTCACGCCGTACGAATAGCTGATCACGCCGCCCTCGAACACATCGCTCGAACCCGGCACCGATGTGATCACCGCGCCGATCATGCCGCCGGTGAGCGACTCCGCACAAGCAAGCTTCACGCCCTTCTGGCGCGCCAGATCCACGACCCTCGCGGCAAGCTCGGCAAGCATCTCCGACGAGCCAGCGTCAGCATCGACACCAGCATCCTCGCCTTCGCCCTCTCCCGACACGATGCGTCCGATTTCCTTGAAGTACTGCAGCATCGACACCACCGTCATCACTACGGCGGCGATCATCACGGCCCACGACAGCAGGAAAACCGCCATGTACGCGTCGTCGGGCAGCGAGCGCACCAGCTCGCTGCGCTTGATGATGAACATAAGCACGGCCACCAGCGTGAGCGCGGTCTTGACCTTGCCCGACATGCGGGCGGCAACCACCACGCCATCGGTCGCGGCGATCATGCGCAGGCCCGACACGATGAACTCGCGTGTGATGATCACGAGCGCCACCCAGCTGGGCAGGTCGCCAAGCTCCACCAGCGCCAGCAGCGCGGCGGCCACCAGCACCTTGTCGGCGATGGGGTCGAGGAACTTGCCCAGCGCCGTAACCTGGTTGCGCGACCGGGCGATGTAGCCGTCGATGCCGTCGGTGAGCGCCAGCACCGCGTACACGGCGGCGGCCACCCAGGGCTTCACGGCCACGTCTAGATATTGCAAATCTTGTATCGAGCTAACGCTGGGATCCAGGAACCACTGGGGCCAGGGGGCCAGCAGCGCTATCACGAACAGCGGGATAAACACGATTCGGGTGATGGTGATGAGGTTGGCCGTGGTCTTCCACTCTTCTTTGAAATCGGGCTTGCTCATCCGATGAGCTCTCCCTCCAGATCCAGGCCGATCGCGTCGACCACCTTCACCTTCACGAACTCGCCCACCGCCTCCGGCGGCGCGTCGAAGTACACGACGCTGTCGACCTCGGGAGCCTGGAACATCGCGCGGCCCCACAGCCTTGCAGCCGGCTGCTGCGCGTCGTCGCCCGCGGTCGCATCAGCGCCGGCGCCGGCACCAGCCGCCGGGTCGATGTCGGACTCGAACTCGTCGTCGATGCCCACCACGCCGCAAGCCAGCACGTCGTACACGTTGCCCACGCGTGCGCCCGCGCTCGCGACGCTGCATTCCTCGATGGCCTCGCGCACGGCGTTGGCCCGCTCGATCGCAAGGTCGGGGTCGACCTGGTCGTCGCGCTCGCCCGCCGCGGTGCCGTCTTCGCGCGAATACTCGAACACGCCCGCGAAGTCGAATGCCGCATCGCGCATGAAGTCTTCCAGCTCGGCGGCCTCGTCGTCGGTCTCGCCCGGGAATCCCGCGATCATCGTGGTGCGCAAAGTTACGTCGGGCACCACGCTGCGCACGTGCTCGATCAGCTCGAGGTACTCCTGACCGCTGCCCGCACGGTTCATCTCGCAGATCACCTTGGCCGACGCGTGCTGCAGCGGAATGTCCAGATAGCTGCACACGTTGGTGTTGCCGGCCATCACGCCAAGCAGCTCGTCGCTGATGCGCTCGGGCTGCAGGTACATCACGCGAATCCAGGTTTGCGGGAAAGCGTGGGCCAGGTAGTCGAGCAGAGCCGGAAGCGTTGCGGCGGGCAGCGGCTCGATCTGCTCGCGGCCGCGCAGGTCGTCGCCCCACACGCCGGTGTCCTGCCCGATGAGCACGATCTCGCGCACGCCTCCATGCACGAGGAACTCCACCTCGTCCACGATCTGCCTGGCGGTGCGGCTCTTGTAGCGCCCGCGTATGTAGGGAATCGTGCAGAACGAGCAGAACCTGTCGCAGCCGTCCGAGATCTTCACGAACGCGAAAGGCTCGCGCGTCGTGCGCGCCGCGTCGCCCGTTTCACACACGTCGCCGTCCGCACTGCACTCGCCCATGTCCAGAAGCCCGCGCACGACCTCCACGATCGACTCCTCGCCTTCGACGCCCACGAAGGCGTCTACCTCGGGAATCTCGCTCTCAAGCTCTTCGCCGTAGCGCGCGGGCATGCAGCCTGCCACCACGATCTTGGATCCGCCGTCGCGCATGCGCAGCCCGCGCTCGGCCGCTTCCGCACGCTCGTCGATCACTGCGAACACCGCGTCGATCGACTCCTGCGTAGCCCCGGTGATGAACGAGCATGTGTTGACGATGGTCACGTCAGGCACGCAAGCGGCATCGGGCACGCAGGCAGCGTCGCCGCCGCAAGCGCCGCCCTCGGCAGCAGCCGCGCCGCGCTCGGCGCCGTCAGCAGCTCCGCCGACCCCCACGCCCGCATCGGCCTCGAGGTTGCGCACCGAGCTGGACTCCACCTCGAACCCCGCCGCCTCGAGCCGGGCGCGCATATGGTCGCTGTCCACCTCGTTCTTGGCGCAGCCCATAGTGATGATTCGTACTCTGGGCACGGCGATCCTACCTGTAGTTGGTGAACTGGAGGGGCTGGCCGTAGTCGTTGCCCTTGAGGTACGCGATTACCTCCTGCAGGGCATCGCGGCTCGGCGAGGTCACGCGGAGCTTGTCGCCCTCGATGGTCACCTTCACCTTGAACTTCTGCCCCTTGATGTCCTTGTTGATCTTGCGCGAGGTGTCCTGGTCGATGCCCTGCACCACCTTGCCCACGATGCGCACCGTCATGCCGCTGGCATCCTGCGGGTCGCTCCACTTCACGGCTCCCAGGCTCACGCCGCGCTTGACCAGCCTGCCGTCGAAGATGTCGATAACCTGCTTGGCCACGAAGTCGCTGGGAGCCTGCACCGTCACGACCTGGCTGCCCTTGTCGAACTCGATGGTCGAGCCGCTGTCCTTGAGGTCGTAGCGCTGCGACAGCTCCTTGCGGGTCTGCTGATACGCGTTGTCCACTTCCTGCAGATCGACCTCCGACACCACGTCGAAGCTGTTGTCCTTTGCCATGAGCTGTACCTTCTCCTCACGTTGTAGTCGCTTGCAAGAAACAAATGCAGCACCGCGTGCGCATTCTAGTATTATGGGCTTCAGTATAGAACACACCGGTTGAGTGCCAAAACTCAAGATGGCTAAACGCCGTGTGCACCGGTGCCGAATCGAATGCGGCGCGTCCACCCTCGCGGTGCGCAGCGCCAGTTTGGAGATATTGAAGATGACCTTGGGAGCAAGCTCGGCAAGCACGGCAGCGGCGGGATCCATGGCGGGAGCCAACAAGTACATCGACACCCGCGGCAACATGGAAAGCCCCCTCACCTTCACAGAGGCCATCGTGAAGGGCCTGGCTCCCGGAGGCGGCCTGCTGGTGCCCCAGAGCATCCCCACGCTCACCCTCGACCAGATTCTCTCGCTCTCCAAGATGAAGTACGCCGAGCGCGCCGCGTACATCTACAAGTGCTTCGACATCGATCTCGACCCTGCCACCATCGACTCGCTCATGGAAGTCGTGTACGGCGACAACTTCGACGACGAGCGCATCGCCCCCATCGAGAAGGTGGGCGACAGGTACGTGATGGAGCTTTGGCACGGCCCCACCAGCGCCTTCAAGGACATGGCGCTGCAGTGCCTGCCGGTGTTCTTCTCCAAGGCGGTCGAGGTGCTGCGCGAGAAGGGCCAGGCCAAGGAGGACTATCTGGTGCTGGTGGCCACTTCGGGCGACACGGGCAAGGCGGCGCTCGAGGGATTCAAGGACCGCGACCACACGCAGATCATGGTGTTCTACCCGCATGGCGGCGTGAGCGACATCCAGTTCAAGCAGATGGCCACGCAACTTGGCTCCAACGTGAAGGTGCTGGGCGGCCACGGCGACTTCGACGATTGCCAGACCTCGGTGAAGCGCACGTTCAACGATGCCGACTTCGCCGCGCGTCTGGCCAACGAGTACAACGTAAAGCTCTCGAGCGCCAACTCCATCAACTGGGGCAGGCTCATGCCGCAGATCGTGTACTACGTGAGCGCGTACGCGCAGATGGTGGCCGACGGCGCGGTGGAGGCCGGCAAGCCCATCGACGTGTGCGTGCCCACCGGCAACTTCGGCAACATACTCGCGGCCTACTACGCCAAGCACATGGGCACGCCGATTGCGCGTCTGGTGTGCGCCAGCAACCAGAACCGCGTGCTCACCGACTTCATCGAGACCGGCGTGTACGACATCCGCGACCGCGAGCTGGTGCTCACCCCCTCGCCCTCGATGGACATCCTGGTGTCCAGCAACCTCGAGAGGCAGCTCTTCGAACTGACCGGGCGCGATGCCGGCGCGATCCGCGGCTGGATGGAGAGCCTGATGGGCGACGGCATGTTCGCCGTGGACGACGACACGCGCGCCAAGATGCAGGAGCTGTACGTTGGCGGCAGCGTGAGCAACGACGAGTCGTTGCAGACGATCCGCAGGGTGTACGACGAGCACGGCTACCTCATGGACACGCACACCGCGGTGGCGTGGGCCGTGTGCGACAAGCTGCTTGCTGGGGCGGACGCGGGTTCGGGCGCGGCGATCGGCAGCAACCCGCTGCTGGTGGCATCCACGGCGCATTGGGCCAAGTTCGGCTTCGACGTGTACCGCGCGCTTCACGGCATGCCCGCCGGAAGCGAGCTTCCCGCCGACGTGGTGAGCCTCACCGGAGCGCAGCTCAACAGGATGATCTCGGAGAGCACCGGCGGCTCTGCCATCCCCGAAAGGCTCAACGCCCTCGACGACATGGAGCTGCGCTTCACCGACACCTGCGAGGCCACGCAAGCCGGAGTCGAGGCCGAGGTGCTGAACTTCCTCTCCTCCAAATAGGCGCGAAGCGCCAACGTGCTCAGACGCTATTTGCTCTGCCATCTGTCGGACGGTCCAATAGATGGCAGCTATTTGCGTTTGCCGAACGGCATGCAGGGCATTGTGGCAATTCGTGGAGATAATTTTCGATTGCCGAACGAAATACATCGGTTCAGGCTAATTCGTGGCAGCTTTTTGCGATTGCCGAACAACACAAAGAGCCACCAGGATGCGAATCCCGAACAATCCTCTGTCCGCAAGCTCATTTCTTCAATTAGGAGGCCTTACGCCGTTCGGCAATCGAAAATTCCTACCGCAAAACATCGAAACGCTCTGCATGCGCTTCGACAATCGAAATTAATTGCCACAAAATCCCGTAAGGCCGTGCATGTCCTTCGGCAATCGCAAATTGCCGCCAGCTGCTAGAGGCCGCGCAGCAGCTCCTCGACCGAGGCCGGTACCGCAGCATCTCCGCCGAAGATGTAGAGCTTCTCGATTCCCAGGCGATGCCCGCGCACGAACGTGGCGAGCACCGAGTTGTCGCCGCCGTCGTTCGGATTGGCCAGCAGCAGCACCGACTTGTTCTTGCCGCAAAGCGCGGCGCCGGCGAGCGCGTCGGGGAAGTTGCCGCCGGAAGCGACACCCATCGACTGCGTGGTGAGGGTTCCCTGCTGCAGCGCATAGTTGGCGATTGCCGCGCTGGTATCGTAGCGGCTCTCTCCGGAAAGGCGCGTGACCTCGAGACCCGCGTCTTCGAGATGCTCCTCGATTTGTCCCGATACCGCGGCGCTGCCGCCGACGATCAGCACTTCGTCGAAGCTCCCGCTGGTGAGGATGCTGGCCGTGCTCTGCTGCAGAGAATCGCCGCTAGCGAGGAAGATCGGGGAGTGCTCCGCATAGGCGATGGGCGACGCGCACAGGGCATCGGGAAACGCATAGGCGTTGGCGACGATCGCGGTACGGGAAGTGGTGACCGCAGATGCCGGGATGTCGGTGTCGGGCGCGGTACCACCGCCGGAAACGCCCGTGCCGTCATCGACCATCGATCCGACCTGCTTGTAGATTTCCTCCGCGGTCTCGAAGCGCGTGCCGCCCGCTATCCGCATGACCTCGCTCACCCCGTCGATCGACTCGAGCTGGCTGGCCACGTTGGCCGACACTGCCGCATCGCCGCCAATCACCACGATGTGGGATGCCTCGCTTTCCTCGATTTGCTCCAGTGTCTGCTGCGACAGCGAGTTCGGATTTGTGAGCATTATGGGAGCGTTGAGCATGCCGGCGGCATACGACGCTGCCAGCGCATCGGGGAAGTTGTCACCCGATGCCACGATCGCGAACTCGCAGGTGTCGCCGTCCCGATACTCGCTGGCGATGGCCGCCGCCGTGTCGTAGCGCGTGCTGCCCGTGAGCCTGACGAACTCCGCCAGCTGTGGCACCTCGCGTGTGTCGAGCAGCGTCTTGCACTCGGTGCAGCGCTGCTCCTCGCTACCCGCATGTCCGAGAGTCGCCACCTGCAACGTCTGCCACTCTCCCGGAGTGTGACCGGACGCGGGAATCGGCTCGTCGTAGGAGTCGCCGCAATTCGAGCAGGTGTAGCGCGTGTATCCCGGCTGCGCGCATGTCGGTTCGACGGTGGCCGACACCGCATAGCTGTGACCCGTAGCGGCAATCGGCTCATCGTAGTAGTGGCCGCATCCAGTGCAGGTGTAGCGTATGTTGCCGGGTTCGGTGCAGGTTGCTTCTGCAGTCACGAGCGAAGCGTAAGCATGCGAGGTGGTGCCGGCTTTGGCCATGTGGACTGCGGCGAACGCGTTGACCGCTCCCCAACCGTAGCCGGTATCAAATCCCGCGGTGCCGAGGTCGGTGGCCGTGGAGTATAGGATGCTCTTGCACTGCTCCGCGGTAAGGCTGGGGTTTGCCGCAAACATGAGCGCCGCGATGCCCGCAACCTGCGGAGATGCCATCGACGTGCCGCTCTTGGTAGCATACCTGACGCTCCCCGTAGAACTCGTGGTGCTGTAGATGTCCATCCCGGGCGCGCTGATGTTCTTGCCCTCGCCATAGTTGGAGCTATTCGATCGGGTATACGTCCACTGCCCCGAGCTGTTCTTGGTGCCTCTCAGATTGATCACGTTCACGCACTTCTCATAATCGCCGGGCCATGCAGCGCAAGGTGGAGTCAAACTCGAGGACGAATTGCCCGCAGCGCACACCGTAACGATGCCCTTCTCCTCCGCAAGGTCGATCTGCTCAGACAGCGACGTGCTGATGGTCCCCGAGCCAGCCAAGCTCATGTTCACCACGCGAATGTTGTACTTGCTGGCGTTCTCAATCAGATATTGATAACCCTTGACAATGGCCGATACCGTTATGTGTTCCTTGCCTCCACTGTCGCAATAGCTTGCATCGATAGCCACGATTCCGGCGTTGTAGCTCACGCCCGCAACGCCCTTGCCGTTGTTGGCCTTGGCCGCCACTATGCCCGACACATGCGTGCCATGGTTGGCCGAATTGTCTGCGAAGTCGTCTTGGGTGGCAGCGTTGTAGGTGGCCACGATGTTGCCAGCCAGATCCTCGTGGTCGGTGTTCGCGCCCGCATCGATCACGGCCACCGACACCGCCTTCTCGCAGCGGGCAACGTCCCAGGCATCGTAGACCCCCATTGCATCGAGCGCCCACTGCTGGCTGGCGTATGTGTCGTTGACGGAAGAAGCGAGCTGGGCTTCCTGCTCGTCGCCGACCTCGTCCGAGGTCGCATTTGCTACGATGGACGCGCTCGCGTCGACCATCGAGCAGAACGCTTCGGCAACTGCAGATGCGCTCGCGTCAATTGTGCTCGCGTCGTCCACAAGCTCGGCCACGTAATCAGGCTCGGCATATCCCACGCCAGGTTGCTCGTTCATCAGCGCAACGGCATCTTCGACCTCCACATCTAGCGGGAGCTTTACCAGCACGGTCCGACCGGTCTCGTCGTTCGCAGATGCCAAGGTCTCGTCGACCTCGTAGCCCAGCGCCTCGATGCTTTCGCGCGCTTGCTGCTCGTCGGCGTTCTTATCAAAGGCAACGATAAGCTCATGCGCCATCATGTCGTGCCCGGCTTCGTCCTGCACGATCTCGAAGTCGGCATCCGAAGTTTCGCCCCCGGAGGAACCGTTTGCACCATCATCCTGCGTGGAGGTCGCCGCGACGGCGGAATCGCCCTGCACTGCGTTCGGGCCAGTCACCTTCACGCAAACGGCCAGTGTCACGACGACCATTGCTGCCACAACCATCGTTGCGATTATTCCGGCCTTCGCCTTCCACCAACCGAGCTTCAAGTGCAACGCGCCTTTCATACATATGAGCAGCCGCAGCATGACCGCAATCATTCCTCAAATTAGACCCTAGAATACTACCGCAACGTAGTTGAACATCATCAATCTTGAGACTCTTGACAAGAAATCGACCTCGACGGTTCAAAAACCCCAACACATGACGCATCGCAGGGTACAACAGTATGTCGCGAACACCGTCCTGAAGGGGGTAATAGTTTTTAAGCGAGAATTCTGCCACATAAACACAACATGTTGTGTCCCCCATTTCGCACCTCACCTTTCAACCCGTACGATGGGCTAGAGCAACCGTCATGTGTTGGGGTTTTTGAACCGTCGACCCCATTTTTCTGTCAAAGACACACCGCACGACCTTCACACTACACGGCAAAGGAAGAGTGCAAGCCACGAAAACGACTGCCGTCTTTTCCTTGCCTATGCTGCGCCCAGCAACCAAGCGGCGACGGTCAAGGGTGAAACGTGCAGATTGGCGAAGTTGTGCCGCGAGCGCAAGAGGGATTGCTGGCTACTAAAGGGGGATGGCGGCATCGCACTTGAGAGCAAGGAATGCAGGCTGCTGAATCTGCTGCCGTAACTGCGCAAGCAGCAGAAATGCCCGCCATCTTTTCCTTGCCTATGTTGCGCCCAGCAACCGGGCGATTGCGTGCGGAGTCAGAGCAGATGGATGTTTGCCTGGCCGCCGACGGATGCTGGCGGTGCCGCAAGCGAACGGGTGCGATTGCTAGAAGATGCGAGCGCTGAGGAAATGCGGGGACTGGCGAGAATGCACGACTCGCATCGCGAGCAAACGGACAGGCTGCACCGCACGAGGGCAGAGCAAGCAGATTGGCAGAGTTTTGGCGCGAGTGTGCAAACGCAAGAAGGGCGGGCCTCCGATTGCTCGAAGACCCGCCCTCGTTCCTTGCCTATATCTCGCGCCTAGACGCGACCCGCTACGCTCGACGCGACCCGCTACGACCCGCGATCCGCGTCGCTTGCCTCGTGCCGCAACACCGCGTCGCATGCCGCTCCGCGACCCGCGACACTCGCCGCACCGCTCCGCGACCCGCTACGCTCGCCGCGACCCGCCGCAGGCGCGGCGGCTACTCGTACTTGGCCATGTGTGCCAGGATGTCGGCAGCCTCGTCGATCGAGAACTTGCTGGTCGAAATGGCCACGTCGTGCTCGAATGCGTCGCACCACTTGTTGCCGGTGAACTGCTCGTAGTACAGGGCACGTCCCTTGTCGACCTTCTTGATGCGGGCCATGGCGCCCTTCTCGGTAAGCTCGTTGCGCTGCATCACGCGGGCGATACGCGACTTGGTATCGGCGTAGACGAGCACGCGCAGAAGGTCGGGCTCGTCCTGCAGGATGTAGTCGGCCGACCTGCCGATGATCACGCACGGACCCTCGCTGGCCATCTCCTTGATGACCTTGGCCTGCACCATGAAGATGCGGTCGGGAAGGGGCAGCGACGCGTCGTCGGACGTGCCGTGCGCGAACGACAGGAAGTACGAGAACGAGCTGCCCACGTTCTCGTCGCCCTTTTCCAGCATCTCCTTGCTGATGGCGCTCTCGTCCACGGCGCGGTTGATGATCTCTTTGTCGTAGTACGCGTAACCCAGCTTCTCCGCGAGCTTCTTGCCAACCTCGCGTCCGCCGCTGCCGTATTGACGGCTGATAGTAATGATCTTGGAGGGCATCTTTATCTCCTTACAACGATTGCCTCTGGCGGCGCGGAAATCCCCGGCGCACCGCATAAACTGCCGTTTCTCAAACTACCACAATTCAAAGCTCAAACAGCCCTGAATGCAAACGACAGCGGATAAACTATTCGGCGGAAACCTCCGCGTCGGCATCCTTGGACTTGAACACCTTCCAGATGAGAGCCGCGACGGCACCTCCCAGCAGCGGAGCCGCGATGAACACCCATACCTGCGTGAGAGCGGTGGCGTCACCGCCCTGCAAGGCCATGACCAGAGCCGGACCGAAGCTGCGAGCCGGATTAACCGAGGTGCCCGTGAGCGGGATGCCCATGATGTGCACGAAGACCAGCGCCAGGCCGATGATGAGGCCCGCGTAGGGAGCGGTCTTCTCGTTGGCGGTGGAACCCAGCACCACCAGCACGAACACGCAGGTGAGGATGACCTCGACAAGAATGGCGCCGCCCATGTTGAGGCCAACCGAGCTTTGCAGGTCGAAGCCGTTGCAGCCCAGTCCGGTGATGGCAAGCGAGAGGTCGTCGGTGCAGCAGATGATGGCCGCCAGCACCAGCGCGGCCACGATTGCGCCGATGAACTGCGAGATCCAGTAGCAGATGAGGTCGACCGCCGAGAGCCTCTTGTCGAGGAACAGGCCGAGCGATACTGCGGGGTTGATGTGGCAGCCGGACACGTTGCCGATCACGAACGCCATGGCCACGATCGACAGGCCGAAGGCGAAGGCGATGCCCAGGGTTCCCAGAGCGGTGCCCGCGATAGCGGCGCTTCCGCACCCGAAAAGGGTGAGCACGAACGTGCCGAACGCCTCGGCAGCATACTTCTTCACGATACTTCTCCTTTACGTTTGCCTCGTCGCACGATGCGGGAATGCAGGGGTGGTCTCGTGCGACCTTCACGGTGCCCGCATGGCAGCCCATGCAAGCCCTACGAGCACGGTTTAGATTCTAATCCAGCATAGTTGTGGAGTGTTTGTGAATTGCAAACTTTATGCAGCTAATTGAAATTCTAATCCTCGCGACCCACGCGGCCGCCGACGCCGGCGCAATAGTGCGACTCCCAGCCGTCCATGTTGCCGAGGATGATGCGGGCCAGCGCGTCAACGAAGAGGTCGTCGTCGCCCAGCGCCGGCACGAAGGTGAAGCGGCACTTGGCATAGCTGCCGGCGAAGCGCGACTCGAAGCGCTGCCGCATTCTCTCGTCGATCTCGTAGAGCGTGTCCACCGAGTCCACCACCTGGCCCGGGCACACCACGGCCACATGGCGCACCTTGCCCAGCGCGAAGCGCTCGACCGTCTCGTCGATGTCGGGCTTGAGGGTGTCGTAGTCGTCGAGGTGGCTGTAGGGGATGTAGGAGATGGTCCACCGCCTGCGCTCTAGCCCCAGCTCGTTGGCGATGGCCAGCGCGGTGGCCGACGTCTGCAGCTCGTAGCTGTCGCCATGCAGGATGTCGCGCAGCGGAATCGCGCGATAGGCGAACACGATCTTGTCGTCGCCTCCGTCCACGTCCACGTGCTCGCGAATCTTGCGGGCCACCGCCTTCACGTAGAGCGGGTCTTTGTAGAAGTTGTCGACGAAGCGAAATTCCATGCCACGCGTGAAGCCGCGCTGCTCGCGCGACAGCTCGTCGTGCACCGACGCGGTGAACTCGTACGACGACTGCGGGTAGAGCGGCATCACCACGATGCGCTTGCAGCCCAGGTCCTCGAGCTGCCTGAAGCCGTCGCGCATGCTGGGCTCGCCGTAGCGAAACGCCATGACCACCTCGGCGTTGTCGGCGCCCATCTTTTCCAGACGCTCCTCGACCTTGCGCCTCAGCCGGGCGCTGGTGTTGGTGTAGGGAAAGTGGTCGCCGTCGTAGAGGTCGGCGTATCGGGCGGTCGACTCCATCTCGATGGTCTTGCGGCGGGTCCAGTGGAGGATGTCGTGCAGCATCAGCCCGAAGAAGCCGAACACTCGGCCATCGGCCACGTACGACCTCATGAACTTGCCCACGGTCTTGGGGTCGACGTTCTCGGGAACCCCGAAGTTGACCAGCATGACCCCCACGGGCGTCTTATTGATCGACATCGCTGCCTCCCATCGAGCCGGCGGCGGGGTCGGGCGCGAGCTCGAGCGCGGGGTCGGCGGTGTCCGCGGCATCGCCTCGCTCGCAGCTGGCGAGCAGCTCGGCGATCTGTTCCCCATAGGCCGTCTTGCCCAGCGAGCGGTCGGCCAGGCCGTCGAGCACCTGCTGCAGGTCGGCGGGAAGGTTGTCGGAAAAGCTCATCGGCTCGCCCGTGACCGGGTGCTCGAGCGACAGGCGATACGAGTGCAAAAACTGCCGGTCAAGCCCCATGTTTGCCTTCTCGTTGCCGCGGCCGTACATGGGGTCGCCCACCACGCAGTGCCCGATGTAGTTCATGTGGACCCTGATCTGGTGTGTGCGCCCCGAGAAGAGCTTGCACTCGATGAGCGTGAAGCCGTCGTCGAAGCACCCGGCCTCGAAGCGCTCCAGCACGCTGAACGTGGTAACGGCCGAGCGGGCCGACTGCGAGTCGCTCACCGCCATCTTGAGTCGGATCTTGGGGTGACGCGCGATGGGCGCGTCGATGTAGCCGGTGTCCTTGGCGATGTAGCCATGCACCAGGCTGAGATACCTGCGGTCGATGTTGCGGGTGCGAATGCCGTCTTGCAGGATGTAGCCGTAGTCCTGCATCTTGGCCGCCAGCATGAGGCCCGAGGTGTCCATGTCGAGCCGGTGCACGATGCCCAGCCGGTCGTCGCCCTGCAGGTTGGCCAGGTGGTCCTTGCCGCAATGCGCCACCAGCGCGTTGACCAGCGTGTCGCCGTCGTGTCCCGGCGACGGATGGCACACCAGCCCCCTGGGCTTGCTGATCACCAGCATGCCCTCGTCTTCGTAGCGCACGTCGAGCGGAATGCCGTATGCAGAGAGGTCGGGTCCCACGCTGGCAGAGTCGTCCACCGTGTACTCGATCGCGTCGTACTCGCGAAGCGAGAGCTTCTTGCTCGCGGGCTGCCCGTTCACGAACACGTTGCCGCCCTCGATGGCCTTGGCGGCCGCCGACCTGCTGGCAAACTCGGGCATGGTGGCCAGCAGCACGTCGAGCCGCATGCCCTGCTCTTCCGGCAGCACCAGATGACCACGCGTGAGAGCCATGGCTACTCGCCACCCTCGGCAGAGTCGCCAGCACCTGCGGCACCCGCGCGCTCGCCCGCGCTCTCGCGCTCCGCAAACGGGCTGCACTTGTCCAGCAGCAGGAACACCAGCACAAGCACCACCCCGATGGTGATGCAGCAATCGGCCACGTTGAACACCGGAAACTCGAAGAACTCGAAATGCAGGAAGTCGGTGACCTGCCCGGCCGCCGCCCTGTCCCAGGCGTTGCCCACGGCACCGGCGAAAACGCCCGCAAGCCCCAACAGCTCGTAGACCCTGTGCTTGCGGTAGCGCAGCACGTACGCCACGATGAGCGCGCATATCGCCACCGATATGCCCAGCAGCAGCAACGTCGCACCCTCGAGCATGCCGTACGAAGCGCCCTTGTTGTACACCAGCACGAAGTTCATGAATCCAGGGATGAAGTCGATGCCCCCGGCCGTGGCGCCCTCGGCCCAGAGCTTGGTGAGCCTGTCGAGCACCACGAGCACCGCCGCGCACGCGGCGAACGCCAGTAACGTCTTTCCGGTCGAAAGCGCGCGAAAAGAGGGCCGCGCCTCCACGGCGCAACCCTCCTTCGCGCAATCTACGCGCCTATCTAGCCCCGTCTTTTCGCCAAGCCCGGTATCGGCCATGATGCGCGTCCTTGTAAACCTAGATCTGCTCGAGAGCCTCGGCGCAGCGTGCGCACACGCCGGCATGCTCGCCCTCGGCCAGCAGCTCGCGGTGGTTCCAGCAGCGCGGGCACTTCTCGAGGTCGGTCACGCTCACCTCTGCCGCCAGCTCGTCGCCCTCGACGACCTGCACCTTCGACACGATGAGCAGCTCCTCGAGCGCCTCGGGGGCCAGCGACTTGAGGCAGGCGCATACGTCGGCAGGAGCGCAGATCTTTACCGCCGCCTCCTGGCTCTTGTTGATGGCCTTGGCGCCGCGGGCCTCCTCGAGGGCCTTGGTCACCACGTCGCGGGCGGTCAGCACGTGCTCGAAGGCCTCGGCGACCTTCTGCCCCTCGCCCTCGGGAATCTGCGGGGAGAACTTGGCCGCATCGGGCCAGCCCGCCAGCTGCACGCTGAAGGGACGCCCCTCGTGCGAGCGCATGGCCTCGGGATAGTTCTGCCACACCTCTTCGGTGGTGAACGCCAGGATCGGGGTGAGCACCCTCACCAGCACCTCGAGGATGTTGGCCAGCACGGTCTGCGCAGCGCGGCGGCGCGGAGATGCGGGCGCCTCGGAGTACAGACGGTCCTTGATGGTGTCGAGGTACACGGCCGAAAGGTCGCCGATCACGTACTCGTAGATGCTGCGGTACACCTGGTGGAAGGCGTAGCCCTCGTACGCGGTGGTCACATCGTCGAGCAGCTTGGCCAAACGCACCATCGCCCACTGGTCGACCTGCGTGAGCTGGCTCCACTCCACGCTGTCGGCGGCATCGTCGAAGTCGCTGAGGTTGCCCAGCAGGAACCTGAACGTGTTGCGGAACCTGCGGTATGTGTCGGAGACCTGCTTGAGGATGTCGTCCGAGATGCGCACGTCCTGCGAGTAGTCGACGCTGGACACCCACAGGCGCAGCACGTCGGCGCCGTACTTGCCGATTACCTCGGCCGGGTCCACGCCGTTGCCCAGGCTCTTGGACATCTTGCGACCCTGCTCGTCCACGGTGAAGCCGCAGTGCATCACCGACTTGTAGGGCGGCACGCCGTAGGCGCCCACGCTGGTGAGCAGCGACGACTGGAACCAGCCACGGTGCTGGTCGGAACCCTCGAGGTACATCTCGGCCGGGAAGTGCAGCACGTCGCGCTTCTTGCACACGCTGGTGTGCGTAACGCCGCTCTCCCACCACACGTCGAGGATGTCGTTTTCGGGAACGATCTGGTCGAGGTCGTCGCAGCCGCACACCTCGCACTTGGTGCCCGCGGGCAGGTAGTCCTTGGGCTGCTTGATGTACCAGGCGTCGGCGCCCTCGTTGTTGAACAGGTCGATCACCGCGTCGAACGTCTCGGCAGTGGCCACGGTGGAGCCGCACTTCTTGCAACGGAACACCGGTATGGGCACGCCCCACGACCTCTGGCGCGAGATGCACCAGTCGGGGCGGTCGGCCACCATCGAGCCGATGCGGTTCTTGGCCCACTCGGGAATCCAGCGCACCTCGTTCTCGATGGCGTCGAGCGCGTTGGCGCGAAGCCCGGTCTGGTCCATCGACACGAACCACTGGTCGGTGGCGCGGAAGATCACGGGCTCGTGGCAGCGCCAGCAGTGCGGGTAGCTGTGGTCGATGTCTACATGGGCCACCAGCGTGCCGCGCTCGCGCAGCCACTCGATGATCTTGGGGTTGGCCTCGTCGGTATCCAGCCCCTGGAAGGGAGCCGCCTCCTCGGTGAGGCGGCCGTCGGCATCTACCGGCATGAGCAGGGGCACGTTGAACTTCATGCCCACGATGTAGTCGTCCTGGCCGTGTCCGGGAGCCGTGTGCACGGCGCCGGTACCGGAGTCCAGCGTCACGTGGTCGCCGTAGATGATGGTGCCCTCGAAGTCCTGCTTGATGGGAGCCTCGTACCTGATACCCTCAAGCTCGGTGCCCTTGAGCGTGACGGGCTTGCCGTCGGCGCCCTCGACCACGCGGTAGCTCTCCCAACCCGCGGTCTTGGCAACCTCCTCCACCAGGTCGAGCGCGAACAGCATGAACTTGCCGCCCGCCTCCACGAAGGCGTAGTCGGCTGCGGGGGCCATGCACACCGCGGTGTTGGCCGGCAGCGTCCAGGGGGTGGTGGTCCAGATCAGCACGTAGGCGTTGCTGGGGTCCACGCCCGCTGCGGTGTAGGCCTCGGGCACGCTCTTGAGCTTGAAGTTCACGAAGATCGAGGGCGAGGTCTCGTTGCCGTACTCGATCTCGGCCTCGGCCAGCGCGGTGTGGCAGTGCTTGCACCAGTGCACGGGCTTGCGTCCGCGGTACACCGAGCCGTCGAGGTACATCTTCTTGAAGATCTCGACGTTGCCGGCCTCGAACTCGTGCTGGAACGTGAGATACGGATGGTCCCAGTCGGCGTTGACGCCCAGGCGCTTGAAGCCCTCGCGCTGGGTGTCCACGCACTTCTCGGCGTACTCGTGGCACAGGCGGCGCAGCGTGGGCTTGTCGATCTGGGCCATCTTCTCGGGCCCGAGCTTCTCCTCCACGATGTGCTCGATGGGCTGGCCGTGGCAGTCCCAGCCGGGGATGTAGGGCGTGTAGTATCCGCGCTGTGCGTGCGCCTTGATCACGAAGTCCTTCAGGATCTTGTTGAAGGCGTGGCCGATGTGGATGGGGCCGTTGGCATACGGAGGGCCGTCGTGCAGCACGAACGACTCGCCGTCGCGGTTGTGCTCGAGCACCGCCCCGTAGATGTCGTGCTCCTGCCACCACTGCAGGCGGACGGGCTCGTTCTTGGCAAGGTTGCCCCTCATCGGGAAGTCGGTATGGGGCAGGTTCATTGTGTCTTTGTAGTCTTCAGCCACTTTGGATGCGCCTTATCTCGATTGGTTACTCTTATGGCTCGCGCCACGTCGCATGCAGGTTGCAAGGCGGGCACGGGCAAAACACATGTACTGGCAATTATATGCACGTGGCGGCCACGGCGGGCTTTCGCACAAGGCGATTGGAAGAGGGTTGCGAGCAGGTGCCGAGACATGTGCGACGGGTTTCGCGACTCCCCTGCGGCGGCTAAGGCGGAGCTTTATAAAAAGCTTGAGAAGTTTCCGTTTGCAGCCGGAAATATGCCGCCCGTGGTATATCATTAAGCCCATATCTATTGCTCGGCGAGCAATTGCCGAACCCAAACACTACAGGTAGCAACAGATTTGGAGGCACGGCCATGGCAGATTTTAGCACCGACAAAGTCCGCAATATCGTCCTGGTTGGTCAGGACGGCGCAGGTAAGACGTCTCTTGCCGAGGCCATGTTGCACTTCTGCGGACGCACCGACCGACTGGGCACTACGTCCGACGGCAAGTCGAGCATGGACTACGACCAGGAAGAGATCAAGCGCAAGTTCACCCTCTCCACCAGCCTGGGCAGCCTGATCTACCGCAACGTGAAGGTCAACGTGCTGGATACCTCGGGTTCTCCCGACTTCATCGGCGACACCATCGCATCGCTCTACGCCTGCGAGGCGGCCGTGTTCGTGATCGACGCGGTGGCCGGCGTGCAGGTGATGGCCTCCAAGCTCTGGGAGAACGCGATCATGGCATCGCTGTCGCGCTCCATCTACATCAACCACATCGACCGCGAGAACTCCGACTTCGACTCGATCATCGCGACTTTGAACGATAAGTTCGGCAAGCGCGTGGGACCTGTGGCCATCCCCATGGGCGTGGCCGAAGACTTCCGCGGCGTGATCGACCTCGTGCGCATGGAGGCGCGCGTGATGGAGGGCGGCAAGGAGACCATCGGCGAGATTCCGGCTGAGTTTGCCGACGACGCGCAGATGTACCGCGACCAGCTGCTGGAGTCGATCGCCGAGGCCGACGACGAGCTGATGATGAAGTACCTCGACGAGGGCACGCTGGAGCAGCAGGAGGTCGAGACGCTGCTGACCAACGCCATCGAGATGGGCCTGTTCATGCCCGTGTACGTGGGCTCGACCCTCACCGAGTACGGCGTGGGCGAGCTGCTCGACGACATCGTGGAGTTCTTCCCCGCACCCAGCAAGCACGGCTCCATCCCCACCGAGCAGGGCGATTCCATCAAGATCGGCCTGGGCGACCAGCCTTCGGCCTACGTGTTCAAGACGCTGTCGGACCCGTATGTGGGCCGTCTGTCCTTCCTCAAGGTGGCCACCGGCAGCATCCGCCCGGGCGAGGAGCTCATCAACTTCCGCACAGGCAAGAAGGAAAAGATCTCGCACATCTACACCATGATCGGCAACAAGACCGAAGACATGCAGTCGGCCTGCCCCGGCGACGTGGTGGTGGTGCCCAAGCTCGGCGAGGTGCGCACCAACGACACGCTGAGCACGCGCGGCGACATGAAGTACTTCGACATCCCGTTCCCCGAGCCGCTCTACCCCGTGGCCATCACCGCGGCCAACAAGAACGACGAGGACAAGATGGGCGCGTTCTTCGCGCAGATGGCCGAGGTCGACCCCTGCGTCAAGCTCGTGCGCAACGAGGAGACCCACCAGATGCTGCTCTACACGCTGGGCGAAGGCGCGGTGGACGTGCTGGCATCCAAGCTCAAGGACCGCAACAAGATCGACCTCGTGACGGTGCCGGTGCGCATCCCCTACCGCGAGTCGATCCGCAAGGTCGCGCAGGCGCAGGGCCGTCACAAGAAGCAGACCGGCGGCGCCGGGCAGTTCGGAGACTGCTGGCTGAGGCTCGAGCCCAATCCGGGCTGCGGCTACGAATTCCTCGACGAGATCGTGGGAGGCAAGATTCCCAAGGGATTCATCCCCGCGGTGGACAAGGGCGTGCAGGCCGCGATGGAAGAGGGCTTCCTGGCGGGCTACCCCATGGTGGACGTGAAGTGCGCGGTGTACGACGGCTCGTACCACGCGGTGGACTCCAACGAGATGGCGTTCAGGCAGGCCGCGCGCATCGGCTTCCGCGCATGCTGCGAGCAGGCCGACCCCTACGTACTCGAGCCCATGGCCAACGTCGAGGTCACGGCCGGCGGGCAGTACGACGGCGCGATCATGAGCGACTTCTCGATGAGGCGCGGCCGCATCCTGGGCATGGACCACGACAACCTTGGCAACACCATCATCAAGGCGAGGGTGCCCTACGCCGAGGTCGTGGAGTACGCCAAGGAGCTGCGCTCGCTCACTCGCGGCAACGGCTCCTTCACCATCGAGCTCGAGGGCTACGAGGAGGCGCCGCACGATGTGGCGCAAAAGCTCGTGGCCGAGTACCAGGCCAGCCGCGCCGAAGGCAAGTAGCGGCTGCTAGGGCGCCAGCGGCACGCGGGCGATGCGCAAGTGCGCCGGCCCGCTGGCGTGGGCAACATATCCAGACCCGGAGGGGGCGCGGAAACGGCTGCGCCCCCTCCGTCGTTTTCGCCCTTCAAGCTTGTCGTGCGCGATTGCAATGCAACTAAATGCTGCGCTTCGGCTTGAACGCCCGACTCTGCGAGTAGTATTATTTACGTTAATTGTTTGCAAGCTCTACCCCCCCCTAAATGCAACACGGCCGCACTGGGACTCGATGCATCGGGATTTGCAAAACGCGTTTCGATAGCTCGAAGAAGGTGCAGGTATGACGGACGAGAAGCGTATAGAGGAATTCAACAAGAGCGGCTACAAGCTCGACAACGTGTCCGCGCAGCGAACGGATCGGGTGTCGCTTCTCGACCCTGCCGATTTCGCAGCCGAGCTTGCAGATCAGATCGCGGGCATCAACGCCCATCTCGAAAAGGTCAACGAAACCTGCATCGACCTGCAGAACAGGCTCGACCTGATGCACAACACCGTGACCTCGGGCATCTCGTCGATGAAGGTCGACGAAGACGGCAACCTCGAGTCGGTGCAGTGGGCCGACGAGATGCGCCACATGCTGGGCTACGAAGACGAGAACGACCTGCCCAACACCATCGAATCGTGGAAGCAGGCCGTGCCGGAGGACACGAAAGCGGGCTTCGTGAACCTCTTCTACAACGTGGAAAGCATGACGCCCGATTCCAACATCGTGCATGCCCAGTACCCCATGCAGAGCAAGAACGGCGAGATTCGCTGGTACGACTCGGTGAGCAGGCTGGTCAAGAGGGAAGATGGCTCGCTCAGGGAAATCCTGGCTGCATGGCGCGACATTACCGCCGAGCACGACAAGGACGTGTACATCGAGCAGGTCCAGGCGGTGAGCAAGGTCTTCGACTTCTGCTACTACATCCATATGGAAGACCACAGCTACGTGGTGGTGCGCAACAACGAGCGCGCCGACTCGGCCGGCATCGTGGTGAAGAAGAACCCGTTCGAGAACCTGCACAGGTTTGCCTCCTTGATGGTGGGCGCCGACCGTCAGGCCGACGTGCAGGCGTTCATCGACCCCGATACCCTGCAGGAGAGGCTGGCCGCGACAGGCGTGGACACGATGGAAATCTACAGCCCCTACCTCGAAGACTGGTACCGCCTGTGCTTCATCGGCGGCAAGCGCAACGACGATGGCGAGTACGCCGACGTGGTGTTCGGCACCACCAACATCTCGGCCGACAAGGCCAAGGAGGAGAAGTACCAGCGCGAGCTGGAAGACCAGTTCGCAATCATCAACGCGCTGTCGTCCAACTTCACCAACATCTACACGGCAAACCTCAACGACGGCACCGCCAAGGCCATACGCCTTGCCGCCGACTACGGATACGAGGAGATAGCCGCGCTCAAGAACAAGGCGTTCCCGTTCGAGGCCATCATCGCGCATTGGGCCGAGCACGAGGTTCATCCGGACGACATCGACAGGTTGTGCAAGGCTCTGAGCTTGGAGAACCTCCGAGAAGTGATGGCAACGCAAGACGGACTCGTGGGCACCTACCGCAGCGCGCCTAGCAGGGGGCAGCACACCTTCCGCTACGATGTGCGCAAGGTCGACGATTATGGCAACCTGGTTGCAGGCTTCCAGCTCATCGATTCGATCATCGAGGAGGAGCGCGAGCAGCAGGAGCAGCTCTCCAACGCGCTGGCCGTGGCGCAGCAGGCCAACAAGGCCAAGTCGACGTTCCTCAACAGCATGTCGCACGACATCCGCACGCCCATGAACGCCATCATCGGCTTCACGGCGCTGGCGCAGACGCACATCGACGACCAGGCTCAGGTGAAGGACTACCTCGCCAAGATAAGCACGTCGAGCACGCACCTGCTGAGCCTCATCAACGACATCCTGGACATGAGCCGCATCGAGAGCGGCACCGTGAAGCTCGACGAGAAGCCGGTGCACATCCCCGACCTGCTGCACGACCTGCGCACGATGATCCAGGGGCTGGTGAGCTCGAAGAGCCAGAACCTCTACATCGACACGCAGGACATCCACCACGAAGACGTGATCACCGACAAGCTGCGCTTGAATCAGGTGCTCATCAACATCGTGGGCAACGCCATCAAGTTCACTCAGCCCGGCGGCGACATCATCATCCGGCTCGTCGAGAAGCCCTGCTCGATCAAGGACCACGCAACCTACGAGTTCACGGTCAAGGACAACGGCATCGGCATGTCTGAGGAATTCGTCGAGCACATATTCGACACCTTCTCGCGCGAGTACTCCGCCACGGTGAGCGGGGTGCAGGGCACGGGTCTGGGCATGGCCATTACCAAGAACATCGTGGACATGATGGGCGGCGAAATCGAGGTGAAGAGCCGCGCCGAGAAGGGCTCGGTGTTCACCGTGACGCTGAGCCTGAAGCTGGCAAACGCGCCGGTGAAGAACGAGCCGATCCCCGACCTGATGGGCGCACGCGCGCTGGTGGTCGACGACGACCTCAACACCTGCCGCAGCGTGAGCAAGATGCTGCGCGAAATCAAGATGCGCCCCGACTGGACCGCGTCGGGCAAGGAGGCCATCGTGCGCGCGCACGATGCCGCGGAGATGAAGGACGAGTACAAGGTCTACATCATCGACTACCTCATGCCCGACATGAACGGCATCGAGGTGGTGCGCAGGATCCGCAAGATCATAAGCGAGGACGTACCGATCATCGTGCTCACCGCGTACGACTGGGGCGACTTCGAGCACGAGGCCCGCGAGGCGGGAGTAACCGCGTTCGTGTCGAAGCCCATCTTCATGTCGGAGCTGCGCGCGGTGCTCACGCAGCCCGTGAGCTACGACGAGGCGGATTCGCATGCCGGGGCAAGGAGCTACAACTACACCGGCAAGCACGTGCTGCTGGTGGAAGACAACGCGCTGAACTGCGAGATCGCCACCGCCATCTTAGAACAGACCGGCATGACGGTGGACAGCGTGGACGACGGCGACGTGGCAGTCGAGACCATCGAGAACGCGCCGGCCGGCAAGTACGACCTCATCATGATGGACATCCAGATGCCCAAGATGGACGGCTACACCGCAACGCGCGAGATTCGCACGCTGCCCGACAACGACAAGGCCAACATCCCGATCGTGGCCATGACGGCCAACGCCTTCGAGGAAGACAGGCAGAAGGCCTTCCAGGCGGGCATGAACGGGCACATCATCAAGCCGATCAGCATCGACGAGATTGCGAAGGTTCTTGACGGGATCTTCTTCGAGTAGCGGGCGCGCGGGCGCGGGCTCTGGCGCGGCGGGCGCGCGGGCACGGGCAGCGGCCCCAGGCGCTGATGCGGCAATCGCGGACGCGGCGGGCGCGAAATGTTGGATAATCTAGGCATGACGCACTCGAACGACATACCGCGCGACGCAAGGCACGACTGCGACCTCCCCTGCTGGGAGGGGCGCGCCATCTTGCTGGTAGACCTCGATGCCTTCTTCGCGTCGGTCGAGCAGCTCGACCATCCCGAATGGCGCGGCAAACCCGTGATCGTAGGCGGCAGCGCCGAGAAACGCGGAGTGGTCTCGACCGCATCCTACGAAGCCCGCAAGTTCGGCGTGCATTCGGCCATGCCCTCGTGGCGAGCCGAGCGCCTGTGCCCCAACGCCATATGGACTCACGGCAACTACCCGCGCTATCAGGAGATGTCGCAGCAGGTGATGTCGATCATTCGCGACGAGACCCCGCTCGTGCAGCAGGTCTCGATCGACGAGGCCTTCGCCGACGTGACCCCGGGACGGCACATCGGCGACCATCCGGTGCGCATCGCGCAGCGCATCCGGCAGCGCGTGGCCGAACTGGGGGTCACCTGCTCGGTGGGCGTGGGCACCACCAAGACGATAGCCAAGATCGCATCCGACATGAACAAGCCCGACGGTCTCACCGTGGTGTATCCGGGGCACGAGCGGGAGTTCCTCTCCCCTCTTGGCGTGGGCAAGATCTCGGGCATAGGACCCAAGTCGGTCGAGAAGCTGCACGTGTACGGCATCGAGACGATCGGCGACCTCGCGGAGGCCGACGAGAAGATGCTGGCCATGGTGTTCGGCAAGAACGCCGGCCTCATGCTCGCACGGGCGCGGGGCGAGGAAGACGTGGAGGTGGAGGTCTCGTCGGACGTGAAATCGGTGTCCAACGAGCAGACCTTCTCGCACGACCTCGTGGAGCGCGACGAGATTCTGGCCGCACTCGACATGGTCGCCGCACGCGTCGGCCGCCGCCTGCGGCGCAAGGGGCTGGCGGGGCACACCATCACCATAAAGGCCCGCTACCACGACCTTTCGATACGCACCGCGCAGCGCACGCTGGGCAAGAAGGTGGACGACGAGCACCAGATGATTCCCGTGATCCACGAGCTGATCGACGAAGTGTGGGCACCTGGCGTGGGGCTGCGGCTTGTGGGCGTGGGCGTGTCGGACTTCGCCGAGCGCCCCGAGCAGCTGAGCCTGTTCGACTTGGCGGAGGGCGGAGGCGATGCGGTCTGCGAGGATGCGGACGTGCCCGCGCAGAGCGCCACCGGCAGCGACCTGGCACGCGCGACCGACGCGGTGAAGAACCGCTTCGGCGAGAAGGCCGTGCGCTACGGACGAGAGCTGCGCTTCGAGGGCCGCGACACCGGCACGATGGCGCAGAACAAGGACCTGGCCGACCTCCAGAAGAGCGCCCACGACGAGCAGATCTGATCGTCTGAACGATGCGGATTCTCCCCTCTTGTTCACTAGGAATTGCAGTTCTATAATTGCTGAACGTTAAACGAATTTTCAATCTGACGGATGGCAACAAGGAGATGCAGACGTGAAAGTCTACGAAGGCACGATTCTCACGGTGGACAAGAACGATTCGGTGGTGCGCTACCTCGTCGAGAACGGGGGACGCATAGTTTTTGCGGGCAACAGCCTGCCCGAGAAGTACGCGGAGGCCGAGCGCGTGGATCTTGGAAGCAAGGCGCTGTGCCCGAGCTTCGTGGACACGCACGAGCATCTCGCGAGCTTCGCCACGTTCAACGCGGGGCTGAACGTGATGTCGGCCCGCAGCAACGCCGAGATATGCGAGATGGTGCGCGACTTCGTGGGCCGCTCCGAGGCCAAGACGCTCATCGCGTTCGGCGCATCGCCCTACTCGGTGAGCGACGGCAGACTGGTGTCGCGCTCGGAACTCGACGAGGTGTGCCCCGACCGCCCGCTCATGCTGGTGAAGTACGACGGGCACGCATGCGTGGTGAACTCCGCGCTGCTGGCCAAGGTCGAGGCCAAGGTGAGCAAGCTTCGCGGCTACCATCCCGAGTCGGGCGAGATGAACCAGGAGGCGTTCTTCGCGGTGTCCGACTTCATCACCGGATCGCTTTCGATCCCCGAGCTGGTGGGCAACATGCAGCGCGCGATGGACTATCTCGCAAGCAAGGGCATCGGCATGGTTCATACTGTGTCGGGCGTGGGCTTTACCGGCAACCTGGACATCTCGCTGGAGAAATGGCTGGCCAAGAGCGCGCAGAACGGCTTCCAGATCCGCGTGTTTCCGCAATCGATGGACGTGAGCGTAGCCACCAAGCGCAAGCTGCCGCGCATCGGCGGATGCTTCGAGTGCGCGCTTGACGGCTGCTTCGGATCCGCCGACGCCGCGCTCATCGAGCCGTACCTGGGCACTGACGACCGCGGGGTGCTCTACTACACCGACGAGAAGGTCACCGAGTTCTGTTGCGCCGCCAACCGCGCCGGACTGCAGATCGAGGTGCACGCCATCGGCGACGCGGCGTTCGACCAGGCCGCGCGTTGCCTCAAGGCCGCGCTCGACGACTTCCCGCGCGACGACCATCGCCACGGCATCATCCACGACTGCCTGCCCACGGCGGAGGGCACGCGCATCTGCGCCGAGTACGGCATCCAGTTCCCCATGCAAACATCGTTCATCGGCTGGCCGCAAGAGCCCGACTCCTATCTCGAGCAGATTCTGGGGTCCGAGCGCGCGTCGAGGCTCAACCCGCTGCGCGACTTCTGGGACGCGGGCATCGTGCTGTCGGCGGGTTCCGACGCGCCCTGCACCGACCCCGACCCGATCTTGTGGATGGAGCGGGCCTGCAACCACAGCAACCCGGCGCAGTCGCTCACCATCCGCGAGGCGCTGCGCATGTGCACCTACAACGGAGCGTGGACCACGTTCGACGAGGGAGAGCGCGGCTCGCTCGAGGTGGGCAAGCTGGCCGACATGGCCGTGCTTTCGGGCAACCCCTACGACACTCCCACAAGCGAGCTGGGGAGTCTGAGCGTGGAGGGGCTGATCCTCGCGGGCAAGCCCTACCAGCCGCAGAGCCAGGGCGTGGGCGCCGCGGTGAGGCGCGGCATCTTCGGCAAGGGCAACTGCTAGCGGCGCAATTCGACAGCGCCCGGCAGCCGGCCCCGGCAGCTCAAGGACGAAGCGACGAATACCAAGGAGCAATCGATGCTAACCAGCCTTCAATTCAGCGTGCTTGCAGCACTTGCAACCTCGACCGCCAAGAACCAGCGCGAAATTGCGCAGCTGTCCGGCGTTTCGCTGGGATCGGCCAACAGCGGGTTTCACAACCTGTGCGAGCTGGGACTTCTGAAGAGGGACTTCACGGTAACCCCGAAAGGATTGAAGGCTCTCGAGCCCTACCGGGTGCGCAACGCGGTGATCCTGGCCGCCGGCATGGGCCGACGTTTGGCCCCGCTTTCGTTCGAGCGTCCCAAAGCGCTCTTCCGCGTGAGGGGCGAAGTGCTGGTAGAACGCCTGATCCGCCAGCTCCACGAGTCCGGCATCGAGGAGGTCTACCTCGTTGTGGGCCCCATGAAGGAGAGCTTCTACTACCTGGAGGACAAGCTCGGCGTGCACATCATCGAGACGCGCGAGTACGCCGTGCGCAACAACCACGCCTCGCTCTTTGCGGCGCGCGAGCACCTCGGACGCACCTACGTGTGCTCGTCGGACCAGTACTACGAGCAGAACCTCTTCAACACCTACGAGTACCGCTCCAACTGCGTGACCTCGTACACCTGCGGAGGCGAGACCGATGCCAAGATGGCCTTCGAGCTTGGCGTGCAGAACCGCATCTTGGGCGTGGCCGACGAGGAGGGCATGGCCTGGCGCATGAACGGCCCGGCCTACTTCGACGACGAGTTCGCTTCGAAGTACAGCCATATCCTGGAGGACGAGTACGAGCTGCCGGAGACCTACGGCAAGCTGTGGGAGTCGATCTTCGTCGAGCATCTGGGCGAGCTGAAGATGCGCGCCCGCAGGGTCGATGCCTCTTCCATCCACGAGTTTCACCAGCTCTCCGACCTCAGCACCTTCGACGCCGACTTCATGGAGAACGTGGACTCGGCAATTCTGGACAACATCTGCCGCGTGCTGGAGTGCCACCGCGACGACATCCGCGACGTGCACCCGATCGACTCCGGGCTTACCAACCTGTCGGTGCGCTTCTCGTGCGATGGGCGCAACTACGTCTACCGCCACCCGGGCGCCGGCACCGACGAGATTGTGAGCCGCGAGTCCGAAACCTTTGCTCTTCGCACGGCCTCGGAGCTGGGTCTGGATTCGACCTACATCTACGAGGACCCCGAGTCGGGGTGGAAGCTCAGCAAGTTCATCGACGACTGCACCGAGCTGGACTACTCCGACGAGAATCAGGTGAAGCGCGCGCTGGGCATCGCCCGCAAGCTGCACACGAGCGGCGCCGTCTCGCCTTGGAAGTTCGACTTCTACGACGAGGGCATCGGCATCGCCAAGCTGCTCAAGCAAGATGGCTGGCCGCTGCCGAGCGACTTCGAGGAGCTGTCGAGGCGTATCGGCGAGCTGGTGGATATCATGCGGGCTGGCGCGGGCAATCCGGTGCTGTGCCACAACGACTTCTACGGGCCCAACTTCCTGGTGCACGGCGATCAGATGGACCTCATCGACTGGGAGTACGCGGCCATGGGCGACTACGGCTGCGACTTCGGCAACTTCATCGCGCAGGGTTCGGGCTACAGCGTCGAGCGCGCGCTGGAGGTTCTGCCCTACTACTTCGGTCGACCCGCCACCAAGGAGGAGCAGCTGCACTGCATGATCTGCGTGGCGGTTGTGGGCTGGTACTGGTACGTGTGGGCGTTGTTCAAGGAGAGCAAGGGCTCGCCTGTGGGCAAGTGGACGCGAGTGTGGTACAAGTCCGCAAAGGAATACGGCAGATACGCCCGGCAACTGATCGAACAGGGCATCGCCGACCAGAGGCCGCTTTCGCGTGCGGAGTTCGACGCGCTGGTGGCCGTCGAAGCCGGCCGCACGGCCGATGCAGACGCATCGCTGGTGGCATCGTTCGAGCAAGAAGGGCTGGTACACGACGGGGCCATCACCACGGCGGGATACATGGCACTCGAACCCTACCATGCCAAGCGCGCGGTGTTCTTCGCAGCGGGCAAGGGCAGCCGCATGCTCCCCATCACCGTGAACACCCCCAAGCCGCTGGTGCGCGTGCACGGCCGCCGCTTCATCGAGCGCCTGCTCGATGCCGTGATCGCCGCCGGCATCGACGAAATCTACATCGTGCGAGGCTACCTTGCCGGGGAATTCGACGTGCTGCTGCACGACTACCCGCAGATCCGCTTCATCGACAACCCTATCTACAACGAGACCAACAACATCTCGTCGGCAGTGGCCGCCAAGGACTTCTTCAAGAACGCCTATGCGTTCGAGAGCGACCTCTACCTCACCGACCCCAGCTACGTGACCAAGTACCAGTACGAGTCGAGCTACCTGGCGTTTCCGGTGGAGCGCACCGACGACTGGTACTTCGATGCCGACGAGAACGGCAAGATCTGCACCATCGCCAAGGGCAAGGACGCGCCCTGCTGGCAGATGGTGGGCCTGTCGTACTGGACGGCCGAGGACGGAGCGCGCCTCGCCGAGGACCTGCCGCGCGTGTTCGAGTCGTCGGAGGAGAACCGGCAGATCTTCTGGGACGACGTGCCGCTGCGCGTGACCCCCGAGGGCTACGACGTGCACGTGCGCGAGTGCGACCCGTCGCACATCATCGAAATCGACTCCTTCGCCGAGCTGCAGGAGGCCGACCCCGCGTACAGGTACTAGCCCGCTAGTCCGCCCGCGCGCGCAAACGCGAGCGGGCGGACGGACACAGCCGCCGTGTATGCCGCGCAAGCGGGCAGACATTCGAAACATACGCGGCGGCGGCCGAGCTTGCGTGCTAGCAAAATGTGCTTTGCTCGCCGCCCGCCGCTACCTCGCTACTGCCTAGCGCGGCGACGCAACGCGATACCCGCGAACAAGGCACCTGCACCAAGCAAGCCCACGAGCGTCGCGACCGCGAACAGCATCTGCGCATCATCTCCAGTCGCGGGAAGCGTCGTGCCTGCGCTCCCAGAAGAGTCGCCATCGGCACCGCCTGCAGCACTCTGCCATTTTGCAACCAGCGTGATATCGCGCGTCACAGGCGTGCTGAAGTCGTACTCCACACCATCAAGCTCCCAGCAAACGAAAGTGTAGCCCTCGCGCACAGGGTCTTCTGGACGCATGAGCGTGTCGCCCTCGTGCACGGTTGCGCTGGCAACAGCGCTTCCACCGGCAGAATCGAAGGTGACGGAATAGGTTTTGTCGTCATCGGCACCGATAGTGTAGGTGAACTGTGCCACAGAGCTAGGCTTGAGGCCGTTTACATACGCGCGCACCCTAAGCGTTGTCGTTTCGCTGATGATCAGCGGCTCGCCCGTGTATTCCGCGGAGCTTTCGGTTGGATCCTCGCCGTTTAGCGTGTAGCGAATCGTAGCTCCTTCGGTGGCGCAAGATAGCTCCACGCTTTGTTCCTGCGAATACTTGCCCGGAGCAGGCGTGGCAGTGGGCACAGCGACGCTAACGGCTGCGGAAACGTTAATACGAGCCGTGATGGTCGTGGGAGCTTTCGAGACGTCCACACCTTCGGGGTAGGTAAGTGTTCCCGTGATGCTGAGCTGCTGCGCGTCGAAGTCGGCAGCGTCGAAAGCGCTGGCTTCTCCCCAATCGATGCTTGCCGTTCCCGTCTCTCCGCAAACGTACGTCACTTCGACTTGATCGGGCAATCCCCAATTCACAAAGTCGCCCGCATCCTGGGCTTCCTGGTAGTGGCATGCGGCGCTGTGCGACACAGTCGCATCGGCCACATCGGCGATCGAGCTATACACGCCGGCATCGGTAGCGGGGAATGTGACGACCAGGCGCGTCTCATCGGCATCTATCTCGATGTGTCCCTCGACCGAAGTCTGCCCGTCGTTCACCAAAACCGGCACCGTTTCGGTTATGTCATAAGCCACGTCTTCTGGCAGATCGCCGTCCATAACCAGCGTGGCGGTGTAGGCTGTCGTGTGCCCAGCTGTGCCGTCGGATTCGGCTGCGGGCGACCATTCGACATGCGCGTTGCCTGCGAAGTACTTCGTCACGTCGGCATATGTGACGTTCTCGCCGCCGCTCGTTTCGGCCGCAGTCAATTCTTCGGTGCGTGCGGCATCTTGCGCGGGATTCGCAATTCCAACCTTCACGTGTCTCGCATTGCCTGCCAGCGCTTCATGTGCCTTCGGAAGATCGATGCCCAAATCGATGCAAGCGATGGCGGGGGTATAAACCGCCTTGATCTGGTTCGACATTTCGAGCGAGAAGTCTTCGAGGGTAAGCGTGGGTTGCGAAAGGTCGCAGCCCGCAGGTGCGCTGGCCCACTCCCAATGCGAGAAGGTGCGTCCCGGCTGTGCAGGCGCGGTAATGGTAACGGTTGCGCGCAGGTCGCCCGTTACGGTGAAGCTCGAGCTCCACGGCGTGCTGCCCGCATCGTAGAGCGCGGTATCGGCGCAGTTCACCGTGATTTCCTTGTTCAAGGTGTCGTCCAAAACGTATATAGCTTCCTCGGAATCGGACTGCACGAGCTTGCCGCCAATGGTCTTTTCCGCCCACACCTTGAGGCTGACGATCTTCTGGTCATTCTGCTCGCCTGCAAGCTCGATGCCCGCGGAATCGTCGTAGATGCAGACATCTCCCCATGTGCTGTCGTCGCGCAGAAGCTGGTACTTGATGACGGCCTCTTCGGTGGAACAAGCGGCTTTGACCGTGAGCTTCAGGTCGGCGGTTAGTTTGTAAAGATCGCCGTACTTCGAGTAGGTTGCGCAGATCGGCGTGAGCACAGGCGAGGCGACCTCGTTCTTCTCGAGCACGTGGATGGTAACGGCAAGCGTGTTGTCGCCAACGTTTGGAACCTCGCTGCTTGCAACGAGCGGCAACTCGAGCGTGTATTTCGTGTCGTCGCTCGTCGGGTCTGCCACGACGCTTCCATTCAGAAGGCCGGCGGGCCAATCGAGGCTTGCCGTGGTGTTCGTGTTCAGAATGGCCGTGCTACCATCGGTTAGAGTTGCCACTGCGTTTGCGGGTAGCGAGGCGATAAGGCTTTGCGCCGTGGTGCCAGCTGCAACGTCGATGCTCGCACCCGCCACGCTCTCAATGGTGGCCTTGTCGGTCTCGACCGTGCCCGCGCTCAGCACCAAGCTGCCCAGCGAATTCACGCTGGCGCTTTGCGTGGGAAGAACGGTCTGGTCGCCTGCGAAAAGCACCTTCACGTTTTCGGCTGCGATATTCGAATTGAAGGCCAGCTTGGCGTCCTTGTCCTGCGCGACCGTGCACGTTAGGGTTAGCTTCTCCCCGTAGGGAGCGGTCGCAACCACGGCCCCGCTTTCGTCGGTCCACTGCACCGCAACGCTCTTCGTGTTGCCATCGCCCCAGGCAAGCGTGGCAGAGGTTGCAAGCGCCTGTCCCGCAACAGGCTTCTCAACTGTAAGCGTCACATCGCTCGTGCGCTCGAAAGTCTGCGTCACAAGGCTCACCGCGTTGTTCGGCATGGCAAAGCTCGCATGCACGTTGGCTGCATCCTTGATGTAGTCGCTGAAAGGCGAAAGCCCCGTCGTCTCGGATTCCGACCAGCACAAGAAGGCCTGCTTGGCATCGGTGGGCGTGCCATCGACGTTTACGGTTTGGCCCGGGGTGTAGTAGCCAACGATCTGCCCGTTCACGCTCACGGGCTGCTGAATAACGTAATCGAATACAGCAACATCGCTGGGAGCCATTGCCCCGCGGAAGGCACGCGCGCGAATCGTCGTGTTTGCCGTAACGCCTATCGCGTCGGTGTACTCCGGGCTTGCTTCGGTGGGGTCGGTACCGTCGGTGGTGTAGCGAACAGTGGCACCCTGGGTTGCGCATTCGAGCGCGACGCTTTGCGCCTGCCTGTAGGTTCCAGAAGCAACGGACGCGGTGGGCGCTTGCACGGTTTCGGCGGCCGCAACGTTGATGGTGGCCGTCACCGTTTTCGCAACGCCGTCGGTGTTCACACCATCGGCAAAGGTCAGCGTGCCAGTTGCCGTGAGCTTTTGGGCGGAAAGATCGTCCTTGTTAAACGTCTGCGGCGTGCTCCATTCGATGTCGGCGATGCCGGTTTCGCCACAAGCATATTCGACCTGCACTTCGCCAGGCAAACCCCAGCTTGCCGTGCGGCCGGCCTCGGAGGTGATCTGATAGCTGTAGGCGTCTTCGTACGTCAGGTCAACAGCGGAAATGCTCGCTACTTTGGCTGCGCTCAAGCCACCAGTTGCGGGGAACGACACGCACAGGAAGCTGCCGTTCTCGTTGGCTGCCTGACAAACAGTGGCTCCTTCGACGCTTTGCCCGTCCAGCAGCAGTTTCACGTTGTCTGCCAGAGCGTACTCCGCGCTGCCTGTTTCCGACTTCCACTGAATGAAGGCGCTATACATCGTGTTGTGCGCGGCAGTGCCGTCGCTCTCGGGCAAAGGCGACCAAGTAAGCGCGGCATCGTTCTTAAAGCAGCTTGTAATGTCGTAGGCCGTCTTATCGCTGCCCACGTTGATTTTCACCGAACTCGACTCTTCGCCCAAGGCCTCGTGAACCACGGGGCTGTTGATACCCAAATCGATCGTGGATATGCAGGGGATGTAGACCGCCGTGATCTTGCCGTTCAAGTCTTGCGAGTATTTGGGGATGGTAAGCGTGCTGGAACTCAGGTTGGTGCCTTCGGGCGCACCGCTCCACTCCCAGTGCGAGAAAATGCGGCCATCCTGCGCGGGCGCTGTGATGGTGGTTTTTAAGTCCAGGTCGCCCGTCACGGTAAAGCTCGATGTCCAAGGCGTCGTGGAATCGTAGCTGCCCGTGTCGGTGCAGTTGACGGTGATTTCCTTGTTGATGGTGTCGTCCAGGTAGTAGGTGCCGCTTACCTCTTGCGACTCGAGCTTCGTGCCGCCAACGTATTTCTCGGCCCACACGACGATGTCGCGCTCGACGATTTCGTTCGCCGTGCCCTGGAGCCTTATCTCGCCGTTGTTGGCATATTGCGCGTCTCCCCACGTGCCGTCGTCGGCTTTGACCTTGTACTTGACGGAGGCGCCCGTCGTGATACAGCTCGCGTTGACCGTGAGCACCAGATTGTCGTCCAGGCGGGTTTCGCCCGAATATTTGTTGTAAGTTGAAACTCCGCCGGCAGGCGAAAGCTGCGGCGTACCCACGACACCGGCGCTGTTGACGGTTATCTCAACCGTCACGGTCTGCTTCTCGATGCCAGGAACGGCCGAATTCTCCTTCAGGGGAAGCTCCATGTTAAGAAGAACAGTGCTGCCCTCGGGGTTTTTGACGTGGCCGCTAGAATCGAACAAGCCGTCGGGCCAGTTGATCTGCCAGCTCGTGTCGGTGTCGACGACCACGGAGCTGCCGTCCTCCAGGTGCACGGTGGCCTT
>CAVFRF010000099.1:0-25398 GCA_963624975.1 Bacteroidaceae bacterium | reverse complement strand
GGATGTACTCCTTGGGGATTGCGCCGCCCACGATGTTGTTGACGAACTCGTAACCTGCGCCCGGCTCCTGCGGCTCCATGTCGATGATGCAGTGGCCGTACTGGCCACGACCACCGGTTTGGCGCATGAACTTGCCGGTAACGTCGGACACGGCGTGTCCAGCGGTCTCGCGGTAGGCAACCTGGGGCTTGCCCACGTTGGCCTCGATCTTGAACTCGCGCAGCAGGCGGTCGATGATGATCTCGAGGTGCAGCTCGCCCATGCCGGCGATGATGGTCTGGCCGGTCTCCTGGTTGGTGGACACTTTGAAGGTCGGGTCCTCCTCGGCGAGCTTTGCCAGAGCCAGCGTGAGCTTGTCCTGCTCCTGCTTGGTCTTGGGCTCGATTGCAACGTCGATAACCGGGTCGGGAAACTCCATCGACTCGAGGATCACGGGAGCGTTCTCGTCGCAGAGCGTGTCGCCGGTCATGGTGTTCTTGAGGCCCACCACGGCGCAGATGTCGCCAGCGGAGCACTTCTGGATGTCCTCACGGGTGTTGGAGTGCATCTGCAGAAGACGTCCGATGCGCTCCTTCTTGTCCTTGGTGGCGTTATAGGCGTAAGATCCCACGTCCAGCGTGCCGGAGTAGATCCTGAGGTAGGTGAGCTTGCCCACATAGGGGTCGGTCATGATCTTGAACGCCAGGGCCGAGAACGGCTCCTTGGGGTCGGAGTGGCGAGCCACCTCGTTGCCATCGGAGTCGGTACCGGTGATCGACGGGATGTCGGTGGGCGAAGGCAGGTAGTCCACCACGGCGTCGAGCAATTCCTGAACGCCCTTGTTCTTGTAGGCGGAACCCACGAACACGGGGTTGATCTTGCAGGCGATAACGCCCTTGCGCAGCGCGGCCTTAAGCTCCTCGACGGTGAACTCCTCGTCCATGAGGACCTTCTCCATCAGGTCGTCGTCGCAGTCGGCTGCAGCGTCCACCAGCTCCTGGCGGCACTTGGCTGCCACTTCGGCGAACTCGTCGGGAATTGCGTCCATCGGCTCGGGGTAGGTCATGCCCTTGTCGTCGGCCTTGAAATCCCATGCGGTCATGGTCACGAGGTCGATGACGCCCCAGAAGTGATCCTCCTCGCCCATCGGGACCTGGGCTGCAACGGCGTTGGCGCCGAGACGGTCCTTCATGGTCTGGATGGCGTTGAAGTAGTCGGCGCCGATGCGGTCGTACTTGTTGATGAAGGCGATGCGCGGAACGCCGTAGCGCTCGGCCTGGCGCCAGACCGTCTCAGACTGGGGCTGCACGCCGGCAACCGCGTCGAACACGGCCACGGTGCCGTCGAGCACGCGCAGCGAGCGCTCCACCTCGGCCGTGAAGTCCACGTGGCCTGGGGTGTCGATGATCTGGAAGCGGTACTCCTCGCCGTCCTTGGTCCAGAAGCACGTGGTGGCTGCAGCGGTGATGGTCACGCCGCGCTCCTGCTCCTGCACCATCCAGTCCATGGTGGCAGCGCCATCGTGGACCTCGCCGATCTTGTGTGTCTTGCCCGTATAGTAGAGGATGCGCTCCGTCGTCGTGGTCTTGCCAGCGTCGATGTGCGCCATGATTCCAAAGTTGCGTGTAAGGTTGAGATTCGTCTTTGCCATTTTCTTGCTGTCGTCCTCCCCGGATTAATAACGATAGTGGGAGAATGCCCTGTTGGATTCTGCCATCTTGTAGAGGTCTTCACGACGCTTGACGGAAGCGCCGAGTCCGTTGGAAGCATCCATGATCTCGGCAGCGAGCCTCTCCTTCATCGTGTACTCGCGACGCTTGCGCGAGAAGTCCACGATCCAGCGGATGGCCAGAGCGGTGGACCTGCGGGAGTTGACCTCCATGGGCACCTGGTAGGTTGCGCCGCCCACGCGCTTGGGCTTGACCTCGAGGGTCGGGCGAACGTTGTCCATGGCCTTCTTGAACACCGACAGAGGATCCTGTCCGGTCTTCTTCTCCACGATGTCGAAGGCACCGTAGACGATACCCTCGGCGATGGACTTCTTGCCATCGAGCATGACCTTGTTGATCAGCTGGGTAACAAGACGGTTGTTGTAAACGCCGTCCGGGTGGGTTTCCCTGCGGACAGCAGCTGCACGACGCGGCATGTTGTTCTCCTAAACTTCAAGATGAGTATTGCATCGGAGCTTTCGCTCAAAACTTCTATGTGTCGCGGCCGGGGAATCTGCTCCCCTACCGTGAAGGAGCTAGGCCTTCTTGGGCCTCTTGGCTCCGTAGCGCGAACGTGCCTGGAGCCTGTTGTTCACGGCAGCGCAGTCGAGTGCAGCACGGATGACCTTGTAGCGCACGCCGGGGAGGTCGCGAACACGTCCGCCGCGGATGAGCACCATGGAGTGCTCCTGCAGGTTGTGGCCCTCGCCCGGGATGTATACGGTAACCTCCTGGCCGCTCACGAGCCTCACGCGGCAGACCTTGCGCAGTGCCGAATTAGGCTTCTTGGGGGTTGCGGTGTAGACCCTGGTGCAAACTCCGCGCTTCTGCGGATTGCCCTGAAGTGCCGGCGTCTTCTTCTTGTCGACCGACTTTGTGCGACCCTTGCGGACCAGCTGATTAATCGTTGGCAAACTTAACTCCTTCTTTCAAACGATTTCCATTGGATGCGAATCCAATATTTTCCCTGTTAACGCACGGTTGTAGAAGATACCAAAGAACCCCCGTTGTGTCAAATACCACGGCACCGGGCGTATCTATAGTTGTCTTTCCATTTTTCCTTAAACGGCAACAAGAAACCTCCCGACCCTCGAATCTCGAGAATCGGGAGGCTAATCGCTACCTTATGGCTGCTTCGATCAAAGCAGGCTACTCATCCGAGCCGATCATGTCGTCGATACCGGAGAGGTCGTCGTCGCTGATGGAGTACTCCGACAGCCCCACGTCGCGGAACAGCTCGTCAAGCTCGGCGCTGTCCTTGATCTGGCTGATGGGAGGCATCGTCTGGCCCATCATGTCGTCGGGATCGGCGCTGTAGGTCTGGGGCACGTCGGCCTCGTAGAGCAACGACGAATCGTCCGGCGAGAACACCATCTCCAGCAGCTGCGACACCTCGGAGTCGTTCGAGCTGGTGTCGTTGTCGAGGATGTAGAGGAGGTCGTACTTCTCGAGTCCTTCCCTCAGTTCCTCGATGGCCTTGGCGCCGATGCCCTCGATCCTGCTCAGATCCTCCTGGGTCTGCCCCACGAGGTCGCCGACCGTCTCGAAGCCCGCCTCGGAGAACTTGTTGGCCCAACGCTGCGAGATTCCGAGGTCGTCGAACAGGTAGAGGTTCGCGCTCTCGGGCGGCAGCTGAATGCCCATGCTCGAAGCGATGCCTCCGATGTAGTTGGCGTATCCGCCGGACATCTCCAGGTAGTCCTCGGGGTCGAGCGACCAGTCCTGCGGCTTGGGCAGCAGCGTCTCGCGCTCCTGCAGCTCGTCGGGAGCATAGTCGGGCAGCGAGTCGCCCCTGACCAGCGATTCGTCCACGACCTCGCCCCTGTAGGTGAGCTGCACGTTGCGGTACTTGCGCAGGCCGGTGCCGGCGGGGATCGACTTGCCGATGATCACGTTCTCCTTGAGTCCGTGCAGGTAGTCGACCTTGCCCTCAAGGGTGGCATCGGTGAGCACCTTGGTGGTCTCCTGGAACGACGCGGCCGACAGCCACGAGTCGGTTGCAAGCGATGCCTTGGTGATGCCTAGCAGGATGGGCTGCCCCACGGGCGGGTTGCCGCCTTCGAGGATGATCCTCTCTGTCTCCTGCCTGAACTCGTTCACGTCGACCTGGGTTCCGGGCAGGAACTCGGAGTCGCCGCTCTCGACCACGGCCACCTTGCGCAGCATCTGCCTTGCAATGGCCTCGATGTGCTTGTCGTTGATGTCCACGCCCTGGTCGACGTACACCTTCTGCACCTCCGACACGATGTAGCGAAGCGTCGTGTAGGGGTCGGTGAGCCTCAGCAGGTCGTGCGGGTTCACGGAGCCGATGGTGAGCTGCTGGCCAACGGTGATGTGGCAGCCGTCTTCCACGCCCGAGAAGAGCCTCGCGTTCGTCGACACCTGGTACTCGGCGACGTTGCCTTCTTCGTCGGTGATGGTGAGCTTGTGCCCGTCCTTGTCGCTGTAGATCGAAAGCTCGCCCTCGATCTCGGCCAGCACGGCTTCGCCCTTGGGCTTGCGAGCCTCGAACAGCTCCTGCACGCGGGGCAGACCGCCGGTGATGTCGCCGCCGGCGACGCCGCCGGAGTGGAACGTCCTCATCGTGAGCTGGGTGCCGGGCTCGCCGATCGACTGGGCTGCGATGATTCCCACGGCGGTGCCGATGTTCACCGGGCGCCTGGTCGAGAGGTCCCAACCGTAGCACTTCTGGCAGATGCCGTGCTTGGAGTGGCAGGTCATGATGGTTCGAATCTCGACGCTCTCCACGCCGGCCATGTCGAAGCGCTTGAGCATATCGACCGAATCGATGTACTCGCCGCTGTCCAGCAGCACCTCGCCCGTCGACGCATCCACCACGGGAGTGGTCAGGCAACGGCCCACGAGGTCTTTATCGAGCTTGCCCTTGCTGTCGTGGAGCGGATACGCGATGCCCTCGTCGTTGCCGCAGTCCAGCTCGCGCACAATCACGTCCTGCGCGACGTCCACGAGCCTTCGGGTGAGGTAGCCGGAGTCGGCGGTACGCAGGGCGGTATCGGCCAGGCCCTTACGAGCTCCGTGCGTCGAGATGAAGTATTCGAGCACCGACAGACCCTCGCGGAAGTTCGCGCGAATGGGAAGGTCGATCGTCTCGCCCTTCGGGTCTGCCATGCAGCCGCGCATTCCGGCGAGCTGGCGAACCTGCTTCATGTTGCCTCGAGCTCCGGAGGTGGCCATCATGTAGATGGGGTTGAACTCGTCGAAGTTGTCCTTCATCGCATTGCCGACGTCGTCGGTGGTCTTCTCCCAGATCTTCACCTTCTGGTCGTGGCGGTCCTTCTCGCCGATCAGGCCCATCGCATATCCTGCCTCGATCTGCGCGACCTTCTCGTCGGCGGCAGCCAGAATCTCGCCCTTGTTGGGCGGGATGGTGGCATCGTATAGCGACACGGTGATGCCGGCCTGGGTGGCGTAGTGGAAGCCCATGCTCTTGAGTCCGTCGAGAATCGGCGGCATCTCGGAGAGCCTGTACCTGGTGGAGCAGGACTCCACCAGCTCGCCCACCTCGTCCTTGTTCATGCCATGGTTGATGAACTGGTAGTCGTCGGGCAGCACCGAGTTGAAGATGATGCGTCCGATGGTGGTCTCGAGCCTCTCGCCTGCCTTGTGCTCGACGAGCTTGTGCTCCTTGTTGCCGTTCTCGTCTTCCTCGATGTGCTGCTCGATGGTGTCCTTGTCGAGGCGCACGCTGATCTTGGCCTGCAGGTCCACGCCGGACTTGGCGTTGTAGGCGTTCACGGCATCCTGGAAGTCGATGAAAGCCCTGCCCTCGCCCGGGAATCCCTCACGCATGGCGGTAAGATAGTACAGGCCGATGATCATATCCTGCGTGGGCACGGTGAGAGCGCGTCCGTTTGCAGGCGACTTGATGTTGTTGGTCGACAGCATGAGCACGCGGGCCTCGGCCTGCGCCTCCACCGAAAGCGGCACGTGGATGGCCATCTGGTCGCCGTCGAAGTCTGCGTTGAACGCGGTGCACATCAGCGGATGCAGGCGCAGCGCCTTGCCCTCCACCAGCACCGGCTCGAAGGCCTGGATGCCCAGCCTGTGCAGGGTTGGTGCGCGGTTGAGCAGCACCGGGTGCTCCGAGATCACGTCCTCGAGAATCTCCCACACGATGTCGACACGCTTGTCGACGGCCTTCTTGGCGGCCTTGACGTTGGGGAACTTCTCCTTCTCGACAAGCTTGGCCACCACGAACGGCTTGAACAGCTCGAGGGCCATGGTCTTGGGCACGCCGCACTGGTGCATCTTGAGCTGCGGTCCGACCACGATTACCGAACGGCCGGAGTAGTCGACGCGCTTGCCCAGGAGGTTCTGGCGGAAGCGGCCCTGCTTGCCCTTGAGCATGTCGGACAGCGACTTGAGAGGCCTCGTGCCGGGTCCGGTGACGGGCCTGCCGCGACGTCCGTTGTCGAACAGCGAGTCCACGGCCTCCTGCAGCATGCGCTTCTCGTTGTTCACGATGATCTCGGGCGCACCGAGGTCGAGCAGCCTCTTGAGGCGGTTGTTGCGGTTGATGACCCTGCGGTACAGGTCGTTGAGGTCGGATGCGGCGAAGCGTCCTCCGTCGAGCTGCACCATCGGGCGCAGGTCGGGCGGAAGCACGGGGATCACGGTGAGAATCATGTCCTCGGGCTTGTTGTCGCTCTTGAGGAACGCGTCCACCACCTTGAGTCTCTTGATGGCCTTGACCTTCTTCTGGCTGCTGGAGGTGTCGATGATCTCCTTCAGCTCCTCGGCCGTCTTCTCGAGGTCGATGTTCTGCAGAAGCTCGCGCACGGCCTCGGCGCCCATTCCGCCCTTCATGTACTCGGAGTAGTTGATCTTGATCTCGCGATAGAGGTTCTCGTCGCCGATGAGCTCCTTCTCGGCCAGCGTGGAGAACCTGTCGAAGGCCTCCTGGCGCAGTGCCTTGCGGTCGGCGTACTCCTCGCGGATATCCACTATCTCGGCCGCGATCTCCTCGGGAGTCATAAGCTCGTCCTCGTCGATCTCGCCGCCGAACTCCTCGAGGTTGACCTTCTCGACGTTGAGTTTCTCGACCTCTTCGATGGCCCTCTGGCACTCCGCCTCAAGCTCCTCGAGGTCTGCCGCAAGCTCGTCGCGCAGCATGTCGATATCGGCCTCCCTGGCCTCCACGTCGACATGGGTCACGATGGCCGACGCGAAGTACAGGACCTTCTCGAGGTCCTTGGGGGCGATGTCGAGCAGATAGCCCAGCCTCGAAGGCGAACCCTTGAAGTACCAGATGTGGCTCACGGGAGCGGCAAGCTCGATATGGCCCATCCTCTCGCGGCGAACCTTGGAGCGGGTAACCTCGACTCCGCAGCGCTCGCACACGATGCCCTTGAACCTGATGCGCTTATACTTGCCGCAGCTGCACTCCCAGTCCTTGGTGGGGCCAAAGATCTTCTCGCAGAACAAGCCGTCCTTCTCGGGCTTGAGAGTCCTGTAGTTGATGGTCTCAGGCTTCTTTACCTCACCGTACGACCAGCTCCTGATCTTCTCGGCGCTGGCCAGGCCGATGCGTATGCTGTCAAAGTTGTTGACATCGAATTCTGCCATGGAGACTATTCCTCCCCTTCGTCGCCGAACAGCGAATCCTGGTCGTTGTCTATATCCATCATCTCGCCGAGCTCGCTTCCCAGCACGTCGATCATATCGTCGTCGGAAGTCTCCTCGTTGGCAGCGGCCGCAGCGGCTGCCTCAAGCTCCTCGAGCTTCTCCATCTCGCGCTCGGTCTTGACCTTGTTGTCGCCGATCAGCTCGACATCGAGCGCGAGCGACTTCATCTCCTTGATCAGGACCTTGAACGACTCGGGAATCTCGGGAGATGCGATGTTCTCGCCCTTGACGATGTGCTCGTAGGCCTTCACGCGCCCTGCCGTGTCGTCGGACTTGATGGTCAGGATCTCCTGCAGCACGTGCGATGCGCCGTATGCGTACAGGGCCCAGACCTCCATCTCTCCGAAACGCTGGCCGCCGAACTGCGCCTTGCCTCCGAGAGGCTGCTGCGTGATGAGCGAGTACGGTCCGGTCGAACGAGCGTGGATCTTGTCGTCCACGAGGTGTCCGAGCTTGAGGATGTAGTTGCGTCCCACGGTGATCTGCTCGCGGAACTTCTCTCCGGTACGGCCGTCGTACAGGTCGGTCTTGCCGGTGCTCGACAGCTGCGGGATAAACGCCTCGCGCACGAACTCGCCCAGCTCGTCGTTCATCCTGCGCACCACGTTGGCGTTGGCCTTCTCGATGGCATCCTGGATCTCTTCCTCGGTGGCGCCGTCGAACACGGGCGTGGCCACGTAGACGGGCTCGCGCACGATCTCGTCGTCATCGTCGCTCCAGCCCATCGAAGCCGCCCAGCCGAGGTGCGTCTCCATGAGCTGTCCGACGTTCATACGAGAGGGCACGCCCAGCGGGTTGAGAATGATGTCGATCGGAGTGCCGTCGGCCAGGTAGGGCATGTCCTCCACGGGGAGAATCTTCGAGATAACGCCCTTGTTGCCGTGGCGTCCGGAGAGCTTGTCGCCCTGCTGGATCTTTCTCTTCTGAGCAACGTACACGCGCACCAGCTCGTTGACGCTGGGCTGCAGCTCGTCGCCGTTCTCGCGCGAGAACTTCACGATGCCGATGACCCTTCCGCCAGCGCCATGGGGCACCTTGAGCGAGGTATCGCGCGCCTCGCGGGCCTTCTCTCCGAAGATGGCGCGGAGCAGCCTCTCCTCGGCCGTAAGCTCGGTCTCGCCCTTGGGGGTAACCTTGCCCACCAGCACGTCGCCCTGCGAGACCTCCGCGCCCACGCGGATGATGCCGTCGGCGTCGAGGTTGGCCAGCAGGTCCTCCGACATGTTGGGAATCTCGCGGGTGATCTCCTCGGGTCCCAGCTTGGTGTCGCGCGCATCCACGTCGTACTTGGCGATGTGGATGGAGGTGAGCAGGTCATCGCTTACAACCCTCTCGGAGAGGATGATCGCGTCCTCGTAGTTGTATCCTTCCCAGGGCATGTAGGCAACGAGCAGGTTCTGGCCGAGTGCAAGCTCGCCAAGCTCGGTCGACGGTCCGTCGGAGAGCACGTCGCCCTTCTTGACCTCGTCGCCCACGGCCACGATGGGCTTGTGGTTTATGCAGCCGCCCGCATTGGAGCGGTTGAACTTGGGCAGGTCGTAGCTCACGAGGTCGCCCTTGTCGGTGCGAACGTCGATGCGGTCGGACTGCACGTACTCCACGACTCCGTCGGTCTTCGAGGTGAGAACCTCGCCGGAGTCCACTGCGCATCGGAACTCCATACCGGTGCCCACGAGCGGTGCATGCGGCCTGAGCAGCGGCACTGCTTGCCTCTGCATGTTCGAGCCCATGAGCGCGCGGTTGGCATCGTCGTGCTCGAGGAACGGAATCAGAGCGGTAGCCACCGAGCAGATCTGCCTAGGCGAAACGTCCATGAAGTCAACCTGCTCGGGCAGAACCTCCGCAGGCTCGCCGAACGAACCGTCTGCGCCCTTGGTGCGGCAGAGCACCCTGTCGGCCTTTACCTTCTCGCCATCCTTGTAGGTTACGAACTCCCTGGTCTCGAGGTCGAAAGCGTCGTTGGCCTGGGCGATGGTGTAGTTCTCCTCCTCGTCGGCGGTGAGGTAGTGGATCTCGTCGGTTACCTTGCCGTCGACCACCTTGCGGTACGGAGCCTCGATGAAGCCGAAGTCGTTGACCCTGCCGAACGTGGCCAGCGAGCCGATGAGTCCGATGTTGGGACCTTCAGGCGTCTCGATCGGGCACATGCGGCCATAGTGCGAAGTGTGAACGTCGCGCACCTCGAATCCGGCGCGCTCCCTCGAAAGACCGCCCGGACCCAGAGCCGAAAGGCGCCTCTTGTGCGTGAGGCCCGCGGCCGGGTTGGCCTGGTCCATGAACTGCGAGAGCTGCGAAGATCCGAAGAACTCCTTGATGGACGCCACGATCGGGCGGATGTTGATGAGCGATCCGGGGGTGATGTCGTCGAACTCCTGAGTCGACATCCTCTCGGTCACGACCCTCTCCATGCGCGAGAGGCCGATGCGGAACTGGTTCTGGATCAGCTCGCCCACGGTGCGAATGCGCCTGTTGCCGAAGTGGTCGATGTCGTCGACGCAATAGCCGGGCTCGCCGTTGTGCAGCGCGATGATGTACTTCATCGTCTCGATGATGTCTTCGTTGGTGAGCACCTTGTCCGACATATCGATGTCGAGTCCGAGCTTCTTGTTGATCTTGTAGCGGCCCACGGCTGCAAGGTCATAGCGCTCGGGCTTCGAGATCATGTTGCAGATGAGCGTCCTGGCGGAGTCCACCGCAGGGGGCTCGCCCGGACGCAGCTTCTTGTAAAGCTCGATCAGAGCCTCGTCCTGCGTCTCGGCGGTGTCCTTGTCGAGAGTCCTGAGCACGAGGTCGGAATCGCCCAGAAGGTCGATAATCTGCTCGCGCGAGACGGCGATGCCGAGAGCCTTGAGCAGAAGGGTCGCAGGCTGCTTGCGCTTGCGGTCGACCCTCACCGACAGCACGTCGCGCTTGTCGGTCTCGAACTCGAGCCAGGCGCCGCGCGAGGGAATGATCTTTGCGTTGTAGATGGTGGCGTTGCTCGTCTTGTCGGGCTCCTCGCCGAAGTACACGCCGGGAGACCTCACGAGCTGGCTCACGACGACCCTCTCGGTGCCGTTGATGATGAACGTTCCCTGCTCGGTCATGATCGGGAAGTCGCCCATGAAGATGTCTTCTTGCTGCTTGATCTCGCCCGTGCGCTTGTCCACGAGGCGCACCATCACGAAGAGAGGAGCCTGGTAGGTAACATCCTTCTCCTTGCACTCCATCACGGTGTACTTGGGCTCGCCAAGCTCATGGCCCAGGAACTCGAGAGCGAGCTTCTTCTGGGGATTTTCTATTGGTGAGATGTCTCTAAACGCTTCAGCGAGGCCTTCGGTCTTGAACTTTTCGAAAGACTCCGTCTGGATCGCCATGAGGTTTGGAACATCCATTACCTCTGGAATCTTAGCGAAACTCTTTCGAGTGCGGTGGTGTATGGATTTAGTGGAAGTCTTCTCGCTCACCACGTAGCCTCCTAATGATTTGGGCATAGCTTTAGCTAGTAAACGCAAACTATTATTTTATTGAAGCGTTTTCTACCCGTCAATAATTTGGGTATTGACATCTTTCAACGGTCGTGCTTATGCAGATGAGAACGAGAGGTTCTACATCTCGTTCTCATCTGCATAACCCACGTCGGCCAGCCTGCTACAGCCACCTTGCAAAGCGAGACGCTGGTCGAAGAAGAACGATGTCCGGGCATGCCGAAATGGGCGGACACATGTGCCCGCCCATTCCAGACAAAATCCGACCCGTGCCGGGCGACCAGTTACGCGATGAACGCGCGGGTCGCCCAGCGTGAGCCGGTAAAACTACTACTTGAGGCTGATAGCTGCTCCAGCTTCCTCGAGCTTGGCCTTGGCCTCCTCGGCCTTCTCCTTGTCGACGCCCTCGAGCAGAGCCTTGGGAGCGCCCTCGACGATCTCCTTGGCCTCCTTCAGGCCGAGAGAGGTGATCTCGCGGACAGCCTTGATGACCTGGATCTTGTTGTCGCCGAAGCCCTCGAGCACGACGTCGAAGCTGGTCTTCTCCTCCTCGGCTGCTGCCTCGGCGCCACCAGCTGCGGGAGCAGCGACGGCCACGGGAGCTGCGGCGGAAACGCCGAAGACCTCCTCGAGCTCCTTGACGAGCTCGGAAAGCTCGAGTGCGGGCATTTCCTTGAGAGCCTCGATGATCTCTTCCTTCGAAACTGCCATTTTAGTTTCTCCTTTTGTTTGTTGCAGCCCACCTGCTTCGGGGCTGCTAGCTTCTTGTCTTCCAGCATGCCGGCAGTGCTAGGCTGCCAGCTCTATGCGACAGCCCCTAGGCTGCCTTGGTATCCGAAATAGCGCCAAGTACCCTTGCGAAAGCCTCCATGGGACCATTGAGCACGCGGACCATGCCAGTGGCAGGACCCTGCATCGTGCGCAGCAGCATGGCGATAAGCTCCTCGCGAGACGGAAGCTCGGCGATAGCCACGACATCAGCAGCGCTGACCTCACGGCCGTCCATGATTCCACCTTTGATCTCGAGCTGCTTGTTGTCCTTGGCAAACTGCTTGAGAGCCTTGGCGGAAGCCACCGGATCGCCTTCTGCAAACACGAATGCGGAAGGACCGTTGAGGATTCCCTCCATCTTGGGGAGTCCTGCCTCCTCGAGCGCCCTCATGGTGAGGGTGTTCTTCAGGATCTTCATGGAAGCACCGGCTTCGCGAACTGCATGGCGCAGAGCCTCGGACTCCTTTACGGTAAGTCCGCGGTAATCCACGACCCAGATAGCTGCGGCATTGTTGATGTCTTCGACTGTCTGGCGAATCTTTTCTTCTTTTGCGGCTGTAGGCATACCTCTATACACCTCCCCTCGTCTTCTCGTGACCTTGCCGTATCTTTGCAAGGTCGGCCGAGAAGCCGTTTGCTGCAAATTGTTGGGCAACAGCAAAAACGGCCTCCACTGTCCAGCGGGGGCCGTCGATAATTCCTGGTGAGCACCAATTATCTTGTCGACCACCTCGGCAGGCTGGTAAACTCCATTTAAGCACGCTTGGCATGCACCGGCTGTCTTGGGCAGTTTATATACAATCGATTTGCCTGCTTACGCTCAGCAAACCTATGACATTAAAAAACAAAGCGGGAACCGCGTCAACCACGGTTCCCGCTTTAACACGCAAACGGTTATATCCGAATAGCAACCAGGCTAGAAACTACTTCTCCACCGCGTTGTTCGGATCGATATGCACACCAGGTCCCATGGTGCTGGCCACCGTAACCGACTTCACGTAACGACCCTTTGCCGAGGAGGGCTTGACCCTCAGAAGCTCGGAGAGCAGGGCGTTGTAGTTCTCCTTGAGAGCCTCGGGGGCAAAGGAGACCTTTCCGATCGGCACGTGAACGATGCCGAACTTGTCAGCACGATACTCGACGCGACCGGCCTTGAGCTCGGACACGATCTTGGCAACGTCGTTGGTCACGGTGCCCAGCTTGGGGTTGGGCATCAGGCTGTGCGGGCCGAGGATACGTCCGAGGCGTCCGACCTTCGACATCATGTCGGGAGTAGCCACGGTAGCGTCGAAGTCGAGCATTCCGTTCTGGATATCGGCAACCAGGTCGTCGCTGCCCACGATGTCGGCACCGGCCTCCTGAGCCTCGCGTGCCTTGTCGCCCTCGGCGAACACTGCGACGCGAACCGACTTGCCGATTCCGTTGGGAAGGGAGATGGATCCCCTCACCTGCTGGTCAGCCTGACGGGTGTCGATGCCCAGTCGCACGTGCACCTCGACGGTCTCATCGAACTTGGCATACTTCGCCTCTCCAACAAGCTGAATGGCCTCGGAGGGCGTATACAGCTTCTTGGAGTCGATCTTTGCGGCTGCGTTCCTGTGGTTCTTTCCAAACTTCGGCATGTTTTCTCCTTCTCGTGGTTAGTCGCGGGCCATGCCGGCCCTTCCACTATACTTGCGCAGGCTAAAGCCTTACTTCTTGCCCTTGCGCTTGCGCGTCTCGTAAACGCCGGTATCGGCAACGCCCTCCACGCGGACGCCCATCGAACGAGCGGTGCCCTGAACGATCTTCATGGCAGCATCGATGTCGTTGGCGTTGAGGTCGGGCATCTTGATCTCGGCGATCTGACGGAGCTGATCCTGCGTAAGCTCTCCAACCTTCTCGGTGTGGGGCACGCCGGAGCCAGACTGAATGCCCAGGGCTTCCTTGATGAGGAATGCCGCAGGCGGGGTCTTGCACACGAAGTCGAAGGTCTTGTCTTCGTAGACGGTGATCTCGACAGGAATGACGGTGCCCTGCTTGTCCTGCGTCTGGGCGTTGAACGCCTGGCAGAACTGCATGATGTTCACGCCGTTGGCACCAAGTGCCGGTCCTACCGGAGGTGCAGGAGTTGCCTGACCACCCGGAATCTGCAGCTTGATGAAGCCGGTAACTTTCTTGGCCATCTTTCGCACTCTTCCTTTGCTTGTAGTGTCCGTCGCATGTTATTCGCAACAGACTCGTTTGCTCTTACTGCATCTGCCTATGGAAAAGTCGGCAATGCGAGAAGCTTCCCCAGTGTGCAGATTTGCACCGGGGCGCATAGCCGACTCGGAGTTTGCAGCCTAATCGTCTTTGGCAACCTGGTCGAAGCCAAGCTCGACCGGGGTTTCCCTGCCAAAGATGGAGACCATGACCTTGACCTTGCCAGCCTCGGGGAGCACCTCGCTCACCACGCCATCGAACTCGGCAAGAGGACCAGAGGTAACCTTGACGGCCTGACCCACGACGAGGTCGGTGCTGGTCTTCTTGGGAACGTTGTGCGTCTTATTCCCGCCCATGATCTTGTTGTATTCCTCACGCGTAAGCGGAATGGGCTTGCCCTCGGCTCCAACGAAGCCTGTCACGCCCGGAGTGTTGCGCACAACGCCCCACGTGTGGTTATCGAGTTCCATTTTCACCAGAACGTAGCCCGGGAAGACCTTCTTGTCGGAAGTGACCTTGCGGCCGCCCTCCTTGATTTCGGTAACCTCTTCCATCGGAATCTGAACATCGGTGATGAAGTCCTGCAGACCATCGGACTCGACCCTGTGATGCAGGTTGTCCTTTACCTTGTTCTCGTAGCCAGAATAGGTATGAAGCACATACCATCTTTTACCCATGTTGCGCTATCCCCCCAGCGAAGAATACAGGTCGAGCAGGGGAACGACGATGGAGTCCACCACGTAGATGAGGACGCCGAAGAACACCAGCGCGAAAATCACGACGGCGCTCATGCGTCCAACTTCCTTCTTCGAGGGCCACACGACCCTCTTCATCTCGACTTTGACGTTCTTGAAATAGTCGACGAGCTTCCAGAAGAACTTGGGGCCCTTGCGCTCCTTCTTGTTCTTCTTGGCTTCGGCCTTGGCCTGCGCCTTCTTGGCGCGCTCTACGCGCTTGGCCTGTTCCTTAGCCTCGCGCTCTGCCAGTTTCTCGGCCTTGGCTGCATCTGCAACCTCTGCTGTCTCGGCAGCAGCCGATCCCTCGGCTTCATCTGCCATAACGACAGAAACCCCGTCCTCCTCGACAACGCTGGCGTCGACGGGAGCCGGGGACATATGCTGCTTCTGCTTCTTTCTCTGAGCTCTGGTTTGCTTTGCCATTAACAAATTCCGATCATGTTCGCAAGATAACAAAAAATGGCACGCCAGGAAGGACTCGAACCCTCAACTTACGGTTTTGGAGACCGTTGCTCTACCAATTGAACTACTGGCGTGTTCAGCGAAAGCGAAACCCTAGCGGGTTTCCTTGTGCAGCGTATGATGACCACACCACTTGCAGTACTTCTTGAACTCGATGCGATCGGGGTTGTTCTGCTTGTTCTTCTTGGTCGTGTAGTTACGACGCTTGCACTCGGTGCAGGCGAGGGTGACCAGGGTACGCATTGATCCTCCTACTTACAGATACAAACGCTAGACACATCATTAGAAACTACTAAACGACGTGGCTTGCGTCAACAATTATCGGGCATCCGTTACAAATGGCACGCCGACGGGCATATATCCTGATACATGCCATTTGGATGCAGTTAAAACTGCCCCTCAAAAGAGGACCCGGCACAAACCGGGTCCTCTAGAAGGTCTAACGCTGAGCAGGCAGCAATTCTACTCGATGATCTTGGTCACACGACCAGAGCCGACGGTACGGCCACCCTCGCGGATAGCGAAGCGGAGGCCCTCCTCCATGGCAATCGGGCAGATGAGGTCGCCCTCGATCTCCACGTTGTCGCCAGGCATAACCATCTCGGTGCCCTCAGGCAGCTTCACGACACCGGTAACGTCGGTGGTACGGAAGTAGAACTGGGGACGATATCCGTCGAAGAACGGGGTGTGACGTCCGCCCTCGTCCTTGGTAAGGACGTAAACCTGACCCTTGAACTTGGTGTGCGGGGTCACCGAACCGGGCTTGCAGAGAACCTGGCCACGAACGATATCCTCGCGCTTGGTGCCACGGAGCAGGATGCCCACGTTGTCGCCAGCCTGTGCCTCGTCCAGAATCTTGCGGAACATCTCAACGCCGGTGCACACGGTCTTGGCGGTCTCCTTGATGCCGACGATCTCGATCTCGTCGTTCATGTGGATGGTGCCACGCTCGACACGGCCGGTGGCCACGGTGCCACGACCGGTGATGGTGAAGATGTCCTCGACAGCCATCAGGAAGGGCTTGTCGGTCTCGCGGTCGGGCTCGGGGATGTAGCTGTCCACAGCATCCATGAGCTCCCAGATCTTCTCCTGCCACTCCTTGTCGCCCTCGAGGGCCTTCAGAGCGGAACCCTTGATGATCGGCAGATCGTCTCCCGGGAACTCGTACTCGTTGAGCAGCTCGCGGGTCTCCATCTCGACCAGCTCGATGAGCTCCTCGTCGTCGACCATGTCGCACTTGTTGAGGAACACCACGATGTAGGGCACGCCCACCTGACGGGCAAGCAGGATGTGCTCGCGGGTCTGAGCCATGGGGCCGTCGGTTGCGGCGATAACCAGGATTGCGCCGTCCATCTGGGCAGCACCGGTGATCATGTTCTTGATGTAGTCGGCGTGGCCGGGGCAGTCGACGTGTGCATAGTGACGGCTGTCGGTCTCGTACTCGATGTGAGCGATCGAAATCGTGATGCCGCGCTCGCGCTCCTCGGGAGCCTTGTCGATGTCCTCAAACGCAGTGAAGTCTGCATGTGCGGTTCCGTGCGAACCGTCGTTGTCGGACAGGGTCTTGGAGATGGCCGCGGTAAGAGTGGTCTTGCCGTGGTCGACGTGTCCGATGGTGCCGATGTTCACATGCGGCTTAGTGCGCTCGAAATGCTCTTTCGCCATTTTGCTCCTCCTTCAAGAAGACTTTTACCAACAAACTGATTCTTTGCTTGCACTATTGATTTGCTTGCGAAACCTCGCATGAATGCGAACTCGCTATATAGAGGCGTTCTTGACTTGGCACGGCTGGTAGCGGTGACTGGACTCGAACCAGTGACAACACGGGTATGAACCGTGCGCTCTAACCAACTGAGCTACACCGCCGTTCCTGCTAGCCATCCGGACTGCCTAGCGAACCTCTGCTCGCCTCCAGCCCTCAAACGCCAAACAAGCGCCACGAGGGCGCGAGTTGATGAATGGAGCCCGAAACCGGACTTGAACCGGTGACCTCTTCGTTACCAACGAAGTGCTCTACCGACTGAGCTATCCGGGCATAAAAATGGTGGGAGCGCATGGATTCGAACCATGGTAGACATAGTCAACGGGTTTACAGCCCGTCCCCTTTAACCACTCGGGCACACTCCCATTTAGGAACTTGCTTTGAAACTTTTCAAGTTGCTGTCCGGGATTTCTCGCTCGGACATTCGGGATACTACACGTTTGCTCAACTCGCGTCAAACTTGCACACGCCTTCGGGCGTGTCTATTCCTGCGAACGGCATTTTGCAAAACTTTGCGGCGTTTTCCCAGCTAGAAGCGCATTCGCAATTTCTCAAAACCGCGAATGCGCTTCCGTTCGTGCCGTTCGCCTTCGGGGAACGGGTCAAAGCTTCAAAATAAATTTTCCCGCAGCGACCCGCCAACGGACCAGTCCAGGTGCATGCTCTCCCGCTACGTCCAAGCCTAGACGGTCACGCTCGTGCTACGCGTGCCAGAAGTCGAATCGCTGCTCCTACCGAGCACAAACCCCGTACCGTCTACATCGAAGTTTATCTGGTTCTTGGACGAGTCGTATTTGACATCAATCCATTCTTCATCGGAGCCGAATCTGATTCCATTCGAAGTCGGCTCCCACCTGAAGCTCTGGGAGTACGAATCGACCACCGACTCACCGAACACGTAGAAGTCGAAGTTTCCGTCGCTGTACAGATACAGCGAGCACACATCTCCGGGCTCGAAATATCCTTCGAGGTCCTCGCTCGTGTAGCTCTCGCCGTCTTCGTACATCGACACGAAAACCCACTCCCCTGCAAGCTCCGAAGACTCGGTGGAGCCGGCGCTCCCTGTAGACGTGCCGCCGGTGCTGATGCTTTCGACCGTGCATTTGCCAAGGCCCAGCACTGCGATTATGATTCCGACCACCACAACGGCAGCTACGATGCCTATCACGATGCCGAGCTTGCTGTTCTTCTTCTGCTGAGGGGTCTGCATCGCGGGCTGCTGCATGTTTGCATAGCCGTACTGCGGCGATCCATATTGGGCATTGCCGTACTGGGCATCGCCGCCAACATACGGCTGGCCCTGGGGCTGCTGTCCTTGAACGGGTGCAGCTCCATATTGCGGCGTGGCGTACGTCTGCCCCGCGGGAGCAGCGTTCGCAGGCTGGGCATTCGGGGAGGCAACGTCGTCTCCGAACTGCGGCCCTACTCCGGGCATGCTCGCGGCAGCGCCGGTGCCGTAGTTCGCAGCCGGGTCAAATGCAGAGGCGGCAGGCTCGGTAGCGGGAACCGCCGGCTCTGGCGCAAAAGGCGCTTGCTGCGAGACGGGAGCGGCGACCTCCTTCTCCCCCATCTGACCGGGCGCGTCTACAGCTGCCGCCGCGCCAGCCCCACCCTGCGCGCTAACCGGTGTCCCGCAATTGGTGCAGAAAGACGCTCCGTCGGGCACGGGGCTTCCGCAATTGGTGCAAAACATTGGCATTTCCTTTCTCGCCGATGCAGGAGATACCCAAGGACTTGGCAAGGGCATCCCTGCAACGCTGGCACGAACTTCTACAAGAGTATATGCGAAACGGAATGTGGTTGGGAAACAGAAACCCGATGTCTACGCCCATGCGTTGCCGAGCTGGCAGCACGGCAATACCACGGCGCTACGGTTTTACGACGACCAGCAGGAACTTGAACGCCGTGACTCCGCGTACCGAGTGCGGCGCCCCCGCCGGCATCACGATGGAGTCGCCAGCATGCAGCTCGTGGGCAACTCCGTTGATGGTAAACTCGCCCGTGCCTTCCAGGATAGTCACGAGCGCGTCTCCCGAAGCAGCGTGGGTCGACATGCCCTCGCCGGCGTCGACCGCTATCACCGTCATCTTGCAGCCGGGACGCTGCGACAGCGTGCAGCTCACCACCTGCCCCTCCTCGACCTGCACGAGGTCTAGGAGCCTGAAGGTCTTTTCCTTTTCGACGTTCTTGATAAGCTCGTCCATTGCGCTCTCCTTTTTCCGGGGTCTGAATCTCGCGTCGCGCCTACTCCGCAGGCGCGAAAACCTGCAGGATCTTGAATCCATACGCATCAGCTGGCTCGATGGCATGCGAAATGCCCGCGGGCACGGCCAGCACATCGCCCGGAGCGAGCCTGGCAACCCAGTCGTCGAACCTCACCATAGAGCAGCCTTCAACCTGATAGTACATCGCATCTTCGAGGTAGGTTTCTTCCGAAACGCTCTCGCCGGCAGCGAATGCGAAGAGAAACATGCCGAAGCCCTCTCCTCTGGTAAGGGAACGGCTCGACACCGTGCCCTCGCGGGCGTTCACCAGGCTGGCAAGACTTGCCGCCTCGTCGGTCGGAACGTTGCGAATTCCCATTGCCACTCCCCTTCCTCATTAAAGCAAAGGGCGACCCCTCCAATCGAGAAGCCGCCCTTCGCTCTGCAGACCTTAGCTCAGCCCCAGCCAGGTGCTCACCACGGGGATGTACCCCGCCACGATGATGATGACTATGAGCACCGGCAGCACGTATTTGAGATAGCCTCCCATCCAGCGCGGGAAATGCATGCCCTTTCCGGTGTTGGCCTCTTCGAGAAACGCCTCGTATCCCCAACCGCGCTTGCGCGTGCAGAAGAGCAGGAATATGAGGGCTCCGATGGGCAGCAGGTTGTAGGAGACGAGGAAGTCCTCGATGGACTGGATGTCTCCGATGCCCGGGATGGTCGCGCCCGACAGCACGTTGAAGCCCAGCACGCACGGCATCGAGAGCAGCAGGATGGCAACGCCGTTGACCGCGCAGGCCTTCTTGCGCGACCAGCCCCACTGGTCGATGGAGAAGCTCATGATGTTCTCGAACACCGCGATGACGGTCGAAAGCGCCGCGCAGCTCATGAACAGGAAGAACAGCGTGCCCCACAGGTTGCCCAGGGGCATCTGCGAGAAGATGCTGGGCAGCGTGATGAACACCAGGCCGGGGCCGGAGTCGGGCTCGACGCCGAAGGCGAAGCATGCCGGGAAGATCACGAGACCGGCCATGAGCGCGACCGCGGTATCGAGTCCGGCGATGCGCACGGCCTCGCCGGTGAGCCTGCGCTTCTTGTCCAGGTAGCTGCCGAAGATGGACATGGAGCCGATGCCCACCGAGAGTGTGAAGAACGCCTGGCCCATGGCCGCAAGCAGCACGTTGCCGAAAGTGCTCCACTGCTCGGCCGAAGTCGAACCCGCGAACAGACGTCCGAAGTCGGGCATGAGGTAGAACTCGAGGCCCTCCTGGGCGCCCGGCAGCGTAACGGCGCGAACGCACAATGCGACGAGCACCACGAAAAGCGCGCCCATCATGACTTTCGTGACTCGCTCGACTCCGTTCTTGAGGCCAGCGCTCGTGGTGAGCACGCCCAGGGCCACCACGACGACCATGTAGATGGTGAGCTCCAGCGGGTTGGACAGCAGCCCGTTGAAGACCTCGGCGGTACCCGTGGCATCGAGTCCCTCGAAAGTGCCCGTGGCGCTGTAGATCATAAACGCCAGCATCCAGCCGGCTACTACCGTGTAGAACATCATGAGCAGGTAGTTGCCCGCAAGCGCCGCCCACTTGTAGCGGTGCCACTTCGTGCCGCTAGGCTCCAGCTCGTCGAAGCTGCGCGCAACGCCCTTCTGGCTTGCGCGGCCAACGGCAAACTCCATCACCAGGATCGGCAGTGCGAACACCGCAAGCGCGATGAGGTACAAGACCACGAACGCCGCTCCGCCGTATTGGCCCGTAATATAGGGGAAGCGCCATACGTTTCCGAGTCCGATGGCGCATCCGGCGCTGATGAGGATAAAGCCCAGACGTGAGCTAAATTTTTCTCGCATTCTCTTGTTTCCGTTCACGAAGTTGCCGCCGCGCCCCACACGTACACGCGGCTAGCGGTCGGATTTACACAACCCGACTACTTTATCCCAGAAGCAAGAACTAGTCGCCCAGCTATTTGCCTGCCGAGCAATTTGGGGGTGCCACGATGCCATTTCTCGTCGAAACGAGCCATCGCATTCGAATACAGCGAACCGGAGATGTTCTGCCAGGCACTACTTGACAGCGGCGATTTCGGGCCAGTTCTCCTCGATTTCCGCAGCCTTGCTCTTGCGGAGCAGGAAGAGCGCGACCGCTATATCCAGCGCTCCGATGAGCAGAATGGGAACGAGGGACACCATCGAAAACGAGGCAGCCTCCGAAGCGGCCTCCGATGCCGCCTCGGCTCCGCCGGCGAAGAGCCACGTCGAGAGGCTGGCAGCAACGTCGTTGAGGCCGTGGATCACCACGATGGACCACAGGTTGCCGCTTCTAAAATAGATCGCGCCGTACAGGATGCCGCTGGTCACGCATAGCACCACTTGGGGCAGGGTTTCCGAAACAGACTGGCTGGCCAGGTTGGTGATGTGCATGATTCCGAAGAAAAATCCCGAGATCAGCGCGGCCTTCAGCGCCGCCTCGCGCGCGGTGCCGAAATGCTCCAGGAACGTCTCGGCGATAAGGGCACGCGCCTCGAGTTCCTCGGCAACGCCCACCATCATCATCGAGAGCACGTAAACGAGCGACGTGGCCGTGAAGTTCACTGCAAGGGGATCCGACCCGTCTTCGCCTGCGAAGGACCTCAGCGCATACATCACGATGCATCCGAGGCAGAATCCTCCGACGGCAAGCCCGCCGAAGAAGCCCTTGCCCTTCTTGGTCAGAAGCCCCAGCTTGCCGGTGCGGTACAGTACGAAGCACAGCGCCGCAGCTGCCGCGATTTCGCCGATGAGCGAGGACATCGCTTCGTCCATGGCATCGCTAGCAGACAGCAGGCCGCTGAAGACGTTGGAGTAGAGCCATCCAACAAGGTTGAAGACCACGGTAAACACCGCGTAGACCACGATGGCGTACAGAAACGGATGGTTGATTCGAAACTTGGCGAGCATATATTCCTTACCTCGGACCGCTAGATGGTTTGCCGATTCCACTACCCCTACATTACAGCAGCCTCGCCCATACCTCATTGCGAAGGTTATGTTTCGGCACTTTCAATCCGTAGATAGCGATAGCTAGCAGCTATCGCGAGCTGGACGTCTATCCGACCATTGCCGTCCCGGAAGCCAAGGTGCCGACCAGCACTAGGTGTCGACAGGCTGGTGTATATTACGACTTGCGGAGGCTTCCTGCCGGAAAAACCGGCAATAGAAGGATGGATTCGGGAAATCCCTATCGTCAGATGAGGTAGACGAAGTGCTCCGCGGAGAATTCGGCATATGAGCGATTCCTACTCCGTGGCTTATTTGCCGAAAGCGGTCGACGACATCCGGGATATCTATCGCTACATCGCATTTGAGCTTCTTGATCCCGGTGCGGCAGAGAAGCTGGTCAACCGCATCAGAAAATCCGTCGCTTCGCTAGATTGCATGCCGTTTCGAAATCCTGTTGTCGACTGGGAGCCCCTGAAAACCACGGGAATGCGCGCGATGCCCGTCGATAGCTTCGAGGTCTTCTATATGGCGATCGAAGATACCCATGCCGTGGTGGCTGTCAGAATAGTCTACGGCGAAAGCGACATGAACGGCATCGCCTTGGATATGGACAGCGACTAGCATGATTCACGGATTACATTGATCAATACAGTATGCAACCCTGAGTTGCATGGGCATGCAGACGCTTCCTTGTCTTTCCTCCTGCTGTCAGGATGGCGCGGAATTGAGGTTCTGCCTCCGCTCGCACGCCGGAAGGGCAAATCGTGCCGTGAAATTGAGGTTTCGCCTTCGCATGCATGCCCTCTCCGGTCAAAAGGGGGCCGCGGGCTGTCGAAATTGCCCTCCACGACCCGATGCTCAGCCATTTCGGCGACATCTGTCCATTATCTCGCCTGTCAAGACGGGCCTGGGAGAGAGACCCTCGTGCTCGAACAGGCAGAACCTCAATTGCGTGGCACGAAAACGCGCTTCGGCGTGCGAGCGGAGGCAAAAGTGCAAATCTGCGGCAGGAAAGTGCCAGACGTAACATGCCTAGTCTTCCGTACGTTGCGGAACGATGCCTTCGCCAGCCTAAACGAACATCTTGCAATCCAAACAGTTGGGCGCATCTCCACTGAAGTCGCGGCATGAAGACCGCGCTGCTGCTCTTCCAGCGTTACGGGCAATGCGCAGGCAAAGCACGCCACAAACATTATCTGGGGCCTTGATAATGCAATTTATGTCAAGCTATGCAACCGATGCTGGCATATCTGGCTATCTAGCTGGGATTATCCAAGAATTCTCGTCGCGAAAAACGCATTTACCATCCTCGTAGCACATGGCCGAAACGCATTTTCCGAACGCAATCCTCAGATGAAGATGTCCAGTTCGGACCCCACCATCTCCTGCTTGCGCTCCTCTCGCCGCATAGCAGCAGCGAGTTCTGAAACTGCTTCTCGGTGAGCATTATAGCCCGTACTCGGCCGCTCGGCGGAAGCTGTTCGGAGACGCGCGCCGAACATGACATCCATGCTCTGCCGGCTTTCGACCGTCCTCTTCCATATCCCAGGCTGCAGCTCGTAGAACCACTCCGAGAACAGCATCACTCGAAACAGTCGCAAGTGCTCTCTCACACCTGACGGCTCAGTGACCGGCTTCCAGCTTTTCCTCTTTGCGGGCCTCCACGGATGCCCTCGACACCATGCAATGCCTCCCGTCTGTCCAAGAGTCGAACAGCCCCTCATCGATCATCTGGATGATGCACGCATGACTCACGTCAAGTTTACGCGCCGCATCTTCAGCCGTCATTGCAGGAATATCCGAAAGCTCGCGGTTCACGGCAACCGCAACCACTCTTCCGCCGTGCCTCGGATCATGTCCATATGTCGACTTCGTCAGAGTCTTGCCGTTCATGAGTGCATCGTCCACGAACTCCGAGAGCCAGTCTGCTGCAGATTCCACAGCATCCTCGAAGTTCTCCCCGAAGGTGGCCCCTCCGGGTCCTTCACATGGTTCTGCGGTGATGTAATCTCCGTCGACGAAGAATTCGAACTCCCTAACATAGAGCATCGTCTGCTCCTCCCTGTCCGGCGTTACACTAGCGCGGTTATCAGCACTGCTCATGTTGTGGCGGCAAAAGACTAGCATCCGTTCTGTATGAGCTTCAGCATGCAAACAATCGCCAATGCTACACGGAGACCTCCGACCAGCTTTCCACCCGCAAGCCGGGAACCCGCTCGAACTCCTTCGTGTTGTTGGTGACCATCACGCATCCGTTGGCCAGCGCGGTGGCGGCAATCAGCAGGTCGTTGGGGCCTATTATGCTGCCGCGCCTTTCGAGTTCTGCCCGTATCGTGGCATACTGCGTTGCGCATCTGGAATCGAAGGGCAGAACTTCCAGGGGCTCCAGAAACCCGAGCAGGCACGCCTCGGCTCTCGCGCGGTTCTTTCCACGCAGCTTGCTCTTTGCCATTCCCGTATACAGCTCTGCCAGAACGATGCTGGGTATCTTGAACAATTCGGGACCGCTCGCCCGCATCACCTCGAGACCGGTGGGGAGATTTCCCCGTACGAACTCGATGCAGACGTTTGTGTCGAGCAGGAAGCCACCGCTGCGGTACGCTCCCGCACGTACTTTGCCGGCGCTCACAGCGCGCTCCTCGGGCAGTCGAGCTCCCATGGAATCTCGTCCGGCTCCTCGATATCGATATCCGGACAGCTGCCATACAAGTCGAAATATCCATCCGGCCACCCGTTTCCGCACTCGCGCTTGCCGAGAATGGATCTGGCGAAGCTGGAAATCGACATCCCCGCATCGCCCGCATCCTTGCGAAGGGAGTCCATCTCGTCTTCCGTCATATACAGGGAAAGCTGCGGCATTTCCTGAACCTCCTTGCAATCAGGCTGCTTCCTCGCGTTCGAGTCCATGAACACCTCAAGTATACTTGCCGTTATACTTGCGTCAATAGCAGTTTATCCCCTGTTGCGCCGGCTTTTGAGCGTCTATTCAAGAGTCAAGCAGACCCCATCAATAAGCTATCAGCCTGCATACCGGGAACCCGCTCGAACTCCTTCGCGTTGTTAGACGCCCAGATCGTTTACAAGCTCTTCGATACTGCGCTTGCCGTACAAAATGCGAAGAATGTAGACGATTCTCTCTTCTTTGTCCGGAAGGTAGTACATGACGTAATTACCGGCGAACTTCTTCCAAACGTTTTCGGATAGCAGATGCTCGTTGTCCACGAGTGTGCCGCTGTACGGGAAAACCATTGCCTCTTCGATGCTGGACAGCAGCTTGTTCATGAACTTTGTCTTGGTCGCGATAATGCAATATATGCCAAGCTATGCAACCATGCAGCCCATGACCGAGCATTTCGCCAACCTCTGCAAGCGCATGAGCGCAGCGACCGGCATACACGTCGGGCAGTTCGGGATAATGACCGACAACCCGAGCAGCGCGGAGGCCATCTACGCCGAGAACGAGCCGCTGATACTCAAGTGCAAGGGGTTCATCC
>CAVFRF010000098.1:0-13683 GCA_963624975.1 Bacteroidaceae bacterium | reverse complement strand
GGAAGAGGTCGCTTTCGAACCAGCCTACGCGCACGGTCTTGTTGTCGCTTTGCGACGCGTAGGCCGTCGTGCAGAGAAGAGTCGTGGGAAGAGACAAGGCCAATGCGACTACCACGTAGAGAACGGCTCTCAGATAACGCATTCCACCCCCCCCCTGTTCATTGCAGCTATATCCACAATCTTGCGTATTTGGCCGTAAGCGCAGGAAAAGCGCATACGGACATAGAATTTCAATTTAGCTTAAACTAACAATTTGGGCAACTACCGGGGCATTTTGAGCGTTGGGTTTTGAAGGACCCGACCGCCGGGGCGCGGGCGCGGGCGAGCGAATGCGGTTTGCACCTGCCCTTGGTCTGATTGCGGGCGATGCGCCGTATAATGGCCGTAAGAGTGAGTGCCTTGTCGGCCTTGGCCGATTGCGCAAGCCATGGAGATAGCCACGAGACCCAAGGGAGAAGGCCTTGCCTCGAATGCAATGCAGCAACGCGATCTGCCTGTTCAGCGCCATGTATGCCCCGAGTATGGGCGGCGTGCAAAACTACACCCAGAGCCTGGCGAAGGCGCTGGCAAATCTGGGATGGCGGCCCATCGTGGTTGCGATGGACACTCACGGGGCTGGCAGCAACGTTGCAAGTGGAGACGCGAAGGCCGGCGCAGCGGGCATCGAGGTCTTGCGTCTGCCCTGTCGCAACGCGCTCGGCGGGAGATATCCGATGCCGCGCCACGGCAGCGACTACACGCGCGCCATGGAATGGCTTGCCGCCCAGGAGCCGCGCTACGTTGTGGTGAACACGAGGTTCTACCCGCTTTCGACCGAGGGACTCGCGTTTGCGCGCAAGCTAGGGATCGCCCCCGTGCTGGTGGAGCACGGATCCGCGCACCTCACGATGGGAGGCGCCGCTGTGAACGCCGCCGTCGAATCGGTGGAGCACGCGATGACCGCGCGTGCGAAGCGCTACGATCCGGCATGCTATGCAGTGTCGACGAAGGCGAGCACCTGGCTCTCGCATTTTGGCATCGAGTCGCATGGGGAACTGCCGAATGCCATCGACGCCGACGCGTATGCGAGCGCTGCCAGCACGCGCGACTTTCGCAAGGAGCTGGGAATCGGCGGCGATGCGCTGCTGGTTGCATCGGCGGGCAGGCTGGTAGCCGAGAAGGGCGTGCTGCAGCTGGCGCAGGCGGTGGAGCGGCTGGCCGGCGATAGAGCCAACGTGCATGTGGCGATGGCCGGTGCAGGGCCGCTGGAGGCGCAGGTCGCGCAGATGGGGTGCGGCAACGTGCACCTGCTCGGCAAGCTCGATCGCGCCGACATGGCCGCCTTGCTCGCGCAGGCCGACGTGTACTGCCTGCCCTCGAGGTCGGAGGGCTTCGCCACCACGCTCCTGGAAGCTGCGGCTTGCGGAACGCCGTCCATAGTGACGGATGTGGGCGGCACCGACGAGCTGATCCCCGATGCGGCTTTCGGCATGATCATCGACGACATGGAGGCCGGCACCATAGCGGCGGCGCTGTTGGATGCGGCAAACCACCGCGAGCGTCTGGCGGCTCAAGGCCGGGCCGTTGCCCGGCGGGTGCGCGAGCTGTGCTCTTGGAGGCACACGGCCGAGCTGACCCTGGCGGCATGCGAACGGGAGCAGCTGCAGTAGCCGGCGAGCGCAGGCGAGATGCGTCGTCGCGTTCGACGTGCTGCGTTTGGCAAGATCCGGCTCATCGCAAATTTGCCTTCAATTTGATGGAATGGCACCGCTGCGATCGCGCTTGGGTATGATAGACTTTCTAACCACACAGTCACTATAAACGAACCACTTAAACGAACCACGTAGTCGACTTTCGAAGGAGCCATTCGAGATGGCCAGATTCACGGTTGCCACAGGTGCAGATATTACGCAGGCTACCGGCGCATTCGATGCGTCGCAAGGCTTGCAGGGCAGCAGCATGCGCAATGCGTCGTCGAACGCGACGATAGAGCTGCGCGTGGTGGACGGCGCCGTGGGCGATGCCCAGTCGCACAGCCAGAGCCTGTCGAGCGCCGAGACCGTGTCGTTCCAATGCGTGACGGGTGCTGTCGAAGAGGCGCCTCGGGCCGCGAGGGTTTCAGCGCAGCCGGCTCGCCAGACGCAAAGTTGCGCGCAGGCGGCCCGACCGCAGCAGAGCGCTGCCGGTTCGGCGCCGCGTTCGGCACAGGCTGCTCCGAGCGCTCCCAAACAGTCCAGGAAGCCCAGCGATGCCGAGATGGCGCTCATGTCGCTCGGCGACGACGTGGTGGTGGCCGGCGACTACGTGTTCAGCCGCAAGGGTTCGAGTGCCGCGGCGCGATCCGAGTCGCAAGCCAAGTCGGGACGGCGAGCTGCCGCTGCCCCCGCCTCCGCGATGAACGAGGACCACGACAGGAAGCCCAAGAGGAATTCTGCCCGCAACAGGCGTTCGGGTGCTGCGGCACGTGCAGGTTCGAAATCTTCTGATTCCAGCCAGCCCGTAGATGCGGTTGCTTCTGAGGTTGTCACGGCACTTGACGGCAATGTTCCGAAGAGAAGGCCAGCGGCAAGTTCCAATACCGAACGCCGCGCCGAGAGCACGAACGCCAGGAGGTCCGGCACCGCGAAGCATGGCGCGAAGGCACATCCCGCAGCGAAGGCTGGCGTTGCCGGCGCGATGACAGGCGCGGCTGCGGCGGCCGAGGGCAAATCCGACACATCGGCGAAGTCTTCTGGCAAATCGACGCGACGCAGGGGCGAGGCTGCCGGCAGCCACGTGAGGAAGAACGAGAAGAGCCGTGCCTCGGGCAAGCGCATCGGCAAGCGAGCTGCTGCGAAGGACTCCGTTGCAAGGGACACTGCTCAGGCCGCCAGAATGCAGGCGGTTGGCCGCAACGCCACCGACTCGCGCTCTCGCGACGAGGAGACCAGCGATGCCATCGAAGCCCTCAAGTTCGCGGAGGAGCTGTTCGCCAAGGACGCGCTCGAGATGGACCTCGAGGCCGGTCGCGAGGCAGGCACAGCCTCGAAGCCGGGACGCTCCAGCGAGCAGGCGGCGGCGCGCTATCTGCAGAGCAAGGGCGAAGCAGGTGGCAAGCACAGCAAGCGCGACAAGAACGACAAGCGCGGTAAACGTGCAAGGCGCGGCAACGACGACTTCGAGATGTTCATCACCGTGAGAAACGACGAGGACGACGAGCGTGCCGAAGACGGCAATGCCGATGCGGAGGAGCAACCGGACGTTTCGCGCGAAGAGGGTTCCGCCGCAGCTGCGCGCTACACTAACCGCAAGAAGAAGTCGCGTCGCCAGAAGCGCAAGGAAGAGCGCGAGCGCCAGGCGGCTATCGAGGCCAACAAGAAGCCGCTCTTCGAGCCGATGGATTCGGCAAGGTCGAGGTCGGGGCGCAAGGCCAGGGGCAAGGCCAACAAGAGCCAGCACGGCGGCGTGCGCATGCTCTCGGGAGCCGCTGCGGCGGCATGCGACTCGGCGGCAAAGCGGGCTGCGCGTTCCGACAAGTTCAAGGTGGCGGCAGTCGTGGCTGCGGTGGTGCTGATGGCCGGCATCATGCTGTACCCCACGGCACGCGAGTACTACGCATCGGTGCGCGGGCTCGAGAGGTCCAACGCTCAGCTGGCGCAGCTGGAAGACCGCAACGTGCAGCTGCAGGAGGGCATCGACGCGCTGGCCACCGACGACGGCATCGAGAACTACGCCCGCTCGCAGTACGGCTGGGTCAAGGACGGCGAGGAAGCCGTTTCGGTGATAGGGCTGGCCGACAACTCCAGCGCTTCGGCCCTCGAGGCTGCGGGCAACAGCAGCACCGCCGTGAAAGAGGAGAAGTCGGCGCTCACGGAGTTCCTGGACGCGTTCTTCGGCGTGAAGTAGGCTCGCGGCGGTGTCGCAGCTGCGGCCAGCTATTGCAAAGGCGGACATCTATGGGCAACGGTCTAGATGCAAACACGACGGATACCGAACACATCGACGCGGCGATAGCCGAATCCGAGGGTGAGCATGTCCAAAACGGCGTGCTGCTGGATGCAAGGGAAGCGCCCGCCGAGTTGCGCGAGAAGCACTTTGCGACGAGGAGAGTCACCATCGATATCGGCACGGTGACCACGCGGATGATGATCGCCGACTGCTGGCCGGCGGCGAGCGCGACCGCAGGCTCGAGCGCAGACGCGGACTCCGCTCCCGCGGTGGACGTGCTCTACAAGACCGCCGTGATCACCGAGCTGGGCGAGGGGCTGGTGCAGTCGGGCGTGCTCAAGCCCGAAGCCATAGCCCGCGTGGCCGCAGCCGTGGACGGCTTCGTGCAGACGATGCGCGAGTTCGGCCTCGACCTGGCGGGCAACTCCGACGAGCGCCCCTTCGCCATAGCCATGGCCACGTCGGCCGCTCGTGATGCATCCAACAGCGGCGAGCTTGTGAGTGCCCTTGCGGCGCGCAACATCCCCCTCAAGGTGATCTCGGGCGACATAGAGGCGAGCCTCTCCTTCGCGGGCGCGGTGAGCGACTTCGCCGGCGAGGGCATACTGGTCAACGACATCGGCGGAGGCTCCACCGAGCTGATCTTCGGCGATTCGCCGCAAGGCGGGGTGCCTGCCATCCGCAAGGCGCACTCGTTCAACGTGGGCTGCCGCAGGGTCACCGACATGTTCCTGCACGACGACCCGCCCACCGAGGCCGAGTTGGCGCAAGCCCGCAGCTGGATCGAGTCGCAGATCGAGGGCTTCTTCGCAGGCGACGATGCCGTGAAGGTCCGCAAGCTCATCGGCGTTGCCGGCACGGCCACCTCGCTGGTGTCGATGCACGACCAGATGCGCGAGTACGACTCGGGCAAGGTGCACGGTCGCACGATGCGCCGCGCCGACGTGGACGCGGCTCTCGAGAGGCTGGCCGACATGACCCTCGAGCAGAGGCGCAACGTGGTGGGCCTCGAACCCAAGCGAGCCGGTGTGATCGTGGCGGGCATGCTCATCCTGCAGACCCTGATGCAGCTGTCCGGTACCGACGAGCTGGTGGTGAGCGAGTCCGACAACCTCAAGGGCCTCATGCTCAACTGGCCGTTCTAGCACCTCTGCTTTCACGTCTCGGGCAACCGCGGCAGGGCTGCGGCGTGCTATCATCTTTACGCGCTCGGCTACTTCGGGCGCAATGTTTCCGCGACCGCGTTCGGCGAGCCGCATCATGGGGGCGTGGTGGAATTGGCATACACAGCGGACTTAAAATCCGCCGTCTTTAGACTTGAGGGTTCGAACCCCTCCGCCCCTACCATTCAATTTTGCTGAAAAAGTGCGGAAATCCCCCCAAATCTGCCAAACAAAAAGTGCGGAAATCCGGATGCCTTTCAAAGTATCTCCATCGGCGGGCACGCTGGTTTCGGGCGGCACACACGGAATATATGCAAAAGATGTTTTGCAACGGGCGTATACTCTTACCCAATCGCATACGAGAATTGCTATGACGAGGAAGAGTAGGGGCCAATCCTCACCTCAGAGAGCCGGGTAAATGGTGCGAGCCTGGCGGGGGACGCTTCGAAATCCACCTCCGAGCAGTTCGGCGGAAATTTGCCGCAGCCTCGGGAAACGACCTTTTGCGAGCAGCGGCGGAGAGTAAGTCGAATCGGTGGCTACCGTTATCAGCCGTGCTGGTTGGAGATACCCGAGGTGGTGTCTTCCGCATCTCCGCATTCGCTTCGCGCACGGCACGCGCGACATGCGCTCTCGCGAAGGCGCGGTTTGGCGAAGGCATAGGCGCAATCTCGCAATCTCATGCATTCGCATGCGGGCAACCGATCGATAGCATCTCCACACCACACGGCAGAATCCCTGCCGCCGGTACGACGCATCTGGGTTTGGCAGATGGGCACATCGACGAGTCGAAGAGGCGAGGCCGAGGGCCTTGCAAGAGTTCGACGAACGAGAAAGCCCATCGCGAGAAGCCCGGCAACGACGGTCTGGCGGCCTAGGAGCACGGCAGCACTAAGCGCAGCGCTCGAGGCCCACACGGCGGGAGGGAGACAATGCAATCTAGAACAACATCTCGTAAGACCAATAAGACGGAAAAGCCCCAGACCGTATCCAAGCGGCCTGCCAAGGCGGCCGCTCAGCCAAACGAAGACGTGGAGATGGTCACTGGTGCCCGCGCCCTCGTGAGCGCGCTGGTCGACGAAGGGGTCGACACCATCTTCGGATATCCCGGAGGCACCGTCCTCGACATCTACGACGCGCTATACGATTGCCAGAAGATCAACCACATCCTTGTGCGCCACGAGCAGTCTGCGGCGCATGCGGCCGATGGCTACGCGCGCACTGCCGGCAAGCCCGGCGTCGTGCTGGTAACCAGCGGCCCGGGCGCCACCAACACCGTCACAGGCATCGCCGACGCCTACATGGACTCCATCCCCATAGTCGTGATCGCGGGACAGGTGTCTACCGACGCCATCGGCACCGACGCGTTCCAGGAGGCCGACTTCCTGGGCATCACGCTTCCGGTAACCAAGCACAGCTACCTCATCAAAGACGTGGAGGACCTGGTGCCCAGCGTGCGCGAGGCGTTCCACATCGCATCCACCGGCCGTCCCGGCCCCGTGGTTATCTGCGTGCCAAGCGACATCGCGGCGCAGAAGGTGGTGTACGAGCCGCCCGTGGAGAAGGTTTCGATTCCCTCCTACAAGCCCACCTACAAGGGCAACGCGCGCCAGGTCAAGCAGGCGGCCAACCTCATGCAGAAGGCCTCGCGCCCGGTTATCATCGCCGGCGGCGGCATCGTGTCGTCGCATGCCGAGGCCGACCTCAAGAACCTGGCCGAGATCCTGCAGATCCCCGTGGCCGAGACGCTGATGGCACGCGGCACCTTCCCCGCGAGCCACTACCTGCATCTCGGGCGCATGGGCATGCACGGCACCCCGCAGGCCAACCTCGCGGTGGTCAACTCCGACCTGCTCATCGTGGTGGGCTCGCGCCTTTCCAACAGGGTCACGGGCGACGTGAGCGAGTTTGCCGAGAAGGCCAAGGTCATCCACATCGACATCGACCCGGCCGAGATCGGCAAGAACGTGCACGTGGACCTGCCTATCGTGGGCGACGCGCACATGGTGCTCTCGGCCCTGTTCGCGCAGATTCAGAAGAGCGAGCCGGAGCCGCGCACGTCGACCTGGCTCGAGCAGATCGACGAGTGGCGTGCCAGCTGCAAGGTGCAGCACAACATTCCCGACCCCAGCATCATCAACGCGCAGCAGATCTTCGAGGCCATCAACAAGCTCACCGCCGACAAGGACGTGGTGTTTACCACCGAGGTGGGCGAGCACCAGATGTGGGCATCGCAGTACCTCGACGACAGGGGGGTGGGCACATTCATAACCTCCGGCGGCGCGGGCACCATGGGATTCGGCATCCCGGCTGCGATGGGCGTGCAGTTCGCCTGCCCCGACAAGATGGTGATCTGCCTGGCCGGCGACGGCTCGGCGCAGATGAGCATCCAGGAGATGGCCACGTGCACGCAGTACGGCCTGCCCATCAAGATCCTGATCTTCAACAACGGCAAGCTGGGCATGGTGCGGCAGTTCCAGGAGCTGTTCTACATGAAGCGCTACTTTGCCACCGACATGCCGCGTATCCCCGACTTCGAGATGCTGGCCCGGGCCTACGGCTGGCAGGGCGAGATGGTGAGCGACCCCGCCGAGCTGGAAGGTGCGGTGAAGAGGCTGGTGGACGCCGAGGGGCCGGCGCTGCTCGACGTGCACATGTCGGCTGCCGAGATGGTGTTTCCGGCGGTGCGCAACGGCGCGGCAATTAGCAAGATGATCGGCGTGGACGGGCTGGATCAGGGCCGCGGCGCAGAAGGAGGTCGATAGGCATGAGGCATACCCTTTCGCTTCTGGTGGACAACAAGTTCGCCGTGCTGGCGCGCATCACGGGGCTTATCTCGAGGCGCGGCTTCAACATCGAGTCGCTGGCCGTAGGCCCCACCGAGGACCCCACGCTCTCGCGAGTGACCGTGGTGGTAGATGCCGACGACGTGGCGCTCGAGCAGATATCGAAGCAGCTGCACAAGCTCATCAACGTGCACAAGATCAACGACTTTACCGACGAGCCCTCGGTGGACCGCGAACTGGCGCTGTTCAAGGTGCATGCCCCGGCCGACACCCGGCACGAGATCATCGAGCTGGTGGACGTGTTTCACGCCAAGATCATCGACGTGGGCAAAAGCTCTATGACCGTCGAGGCCACGGGCACCGACGAGAAGCTCAAGATCATGGAGGACCTCTTCCGCGGCTACGGCATAAAGGAGATGGCCCGCACGGGCACGATCGCGCTGTCGCGGGCGAACTAGCGGGGCGCGGCCGGGTGGCTGTGCGGCCGGGTGCTGGGCGGCCGGGCGACGAACCGCGCGAGGCAAGGCATCAAAGCTCGCGGAATGCGGGCTGGACATATAACGCAAGAACGTGCTTGCATGCAAGGCAAGACACGCGAGAACCCAGAAGATGGAGGCTAGAAGAAAGATGAAGGTACTGGTAGCAGACAAGATTGCGGACAAGGGCATTGCGATCCTGCGCAACAACGGATACGACGTGGACGTGAACACCGGCCTTTCGGAGGAGGAGCTGGTCACGATCATCCCGCAGTACGACGCGATGATCGTGAGGAGCCAGACCACGGTAACGCGCGCCATCATCGAGGCGGGCACCAACCTCAAGATCGTGGGTCGCGCCGGCGTTGGCGTCGACAACGTGGACATCGACGCCGCCACCGAGTACGGCGTGATCGTGTGCAACGCCCCGACCTCCAACGTGATCTCGGCAGCCGAGCAGACCATGGCCCTCATGCTGGCCAGCGCCCGCAAGACCATACAGGCCAACGCCTCCATGCAGGAGGGCAAGTGGGAGCGCGGCAAGTTCAAGGGCAACGAGCTTTACGAGAAGACGCTGGCAATCTTCGGCCTGGGCCGCATCGGCACGCTCATCGCCGAGCGCGCCTCCGCATTCGGCATGCGCCTGATCGGCTACGACCCCTACTGCCCGCGCGAGCGCGCCGAGCAGATGGGCGTGGAGCTTTACGACGACATCGACGAGGTGATCCCGCAGGCCGACTTCATCACCGTGCACCTGCCCAAGACCAAGGAGACCATCGGCATGTTCGGCGAGGAGCAGTTCGCCGAGATGAAGTCGACCGTGTACCTGGTCAACGCGGCACGCGGCGGCATCTACGACGTGGACGTGCTGGCTCGCTATGCACGCGAGGGCAAGATCGCAGGCGCCGGCGTGGACGTGTACGAGAAGGAACCCTGCACCGAGTCGCCCATGCACGGCGTGGAGAACATCATCCTCACCCCGCATCTGGGCGCCAACACCAAGGAGGCGCAGGACCGCGCGGGCTATCAGATCGCCGAGTTCGTGATGGACGGCCTGCAGGGCAAGATGGTCAAGACCGCCCTCAACATGACGCAGGTGCCCGACGCGGTGATGGACGCCGTGGGCCCCTACATCGACGCATGCCAGACCGCCGGCCGCCTGCTGGCCCAGCTGGCCCCCGACGCCATCACCTCGCTGCAGGTCACCGCATGCGGCAAGCTCGCCGAGGGCGAGAACGCGATCCTGGGCACCGCCGCCCTGCAGGGCATCATCTCGCAGACCTCCGACGAGCGCGTGAACTTCGTGAACGCCGAGCACCTGGCCGAGGAGCGCGGCATCAACCTGGCGATGGAGTCGCAGGCCGACTGCCCCGGCTACGTGAGCATGGTGATGCTGCGCGGCAAGGCCGGTAGCCAGGAGGTCCAGCTGGCCGTGACCACCGGCGCCGACGGCAGCACGCGCATCGTGGACATCATGGGCTACAGGTTCGACATGGCGCCTGCCGCCAACCAGCTCGTGATGCAGTACAACGACGGCCCCGGACGCCTGGGCAAGATCTGCCCGGTGCTGGGCGACGCGGGCATCAACATCTCCACCATGCAGGTGAGCGTGGACGGTGCCTCCGACGGCCAGGCCATGGTGGCGTTCAACCTCGACGAGCCGTGCTCCGAGAGCGTGCGCGACCAGCTGGCCAGCGTGCTAGGCGAGTACGACCTCAAGGGCATCTACTTCATGCACATGTAGAATAGTTCGAGACTGCTGGCCGCCTGCGGGATGCGCGACGTATGCGATGTCGCACCCGCAGGCGGCTTTTTGCGATTACAGGAAGGATATTATGAACAAGGAAGTATCGCCGGTCATCGTTTACGCAGTTGTTTTTGCGGCCATTTTCGCCGTAATAGCTGCGTTTCTTTTTGGCATTTGGTTTCCGTCCATCATTGGTGCGCTCATTGGCGTCCTGTTTGGTATGGTTATCGGTGACATGGTGCGTAAACGCAAGAAAGACGAATAGTCCGCGACAAAGGAGGACATGCCGATGGCGCAGCATAGGATCGTGGAGGAGGGGCTTCTGCTCAATCCCGACGGGAGTTTGAGGGAGCCCGGTTGGGCGACGTCGCCGCTTCTCGTCTACAACAGGAATTCGGTGAGGGCCAGCAGGTTCCGCATGAAGGAGTGGGACTACTACCTGGTGAACGACGACGACTTCGCCATCGCCTTCACCATGTGCGACGCTGGCTACATGGGGCTTTTGAGCGTGTCGGTCGTCGACCTGCGCAACCCCGGCGAGCACACCGCCACGCAGCTCAAGCCCATGCCGCGCAACACCATCAAGCTGCCGGTGAGCCTGCTGGCCACGGGCGCCGAGGGCGTGAGCTTTTACGAAGACGGCCGCGTGAAGATGGTGTTCGAGCACACCGGCGACACGCGCGTGCTCGACGTGATGATGCGCAGGTTCGACGGCGGCGACGATGCCTTTGCCGCGCATATCGAGCTGGACGAGTTTCCGCGGGATTGCATGACCATCGCCACGCCGTGGGCCGACAAGAAGACGGCGTTCTACTACAACACCAAGGTCGTGGGCATGAGGGCGCGCGGCGAGTTCTCCGTGGGGAGGCGCCGGCATGTGTTCGACGGGGCCAGCTCGTTCGGCCTGCTCGACTGGGGCCGCGGCGTGTGGACCTACGACAACAGGTGGTTCTGGGGCGTGGCGCAGGGCAACCAGAACGGCCATGTGGCCGCGCTCAACATCGGCTACGGCTTCGGCGACACCACGCGCGCCAGCGAGAACATGTTCTTCCTCGATGGCGTGTGCCACAAGCTCGACCGTGTGGACTTCGGGATCCCGCGCTGCGGCGACGGCGAGTTCGACCTCATGTCGCGCTGGCACATGACCTCCAACGACGGCAGATTCGAGATGGAGTTCACGCCGTTCTTGGACCGCGCCGCCAAGATCAACCTCGGCCTGCTGGTGTCCGACCAGCACCAGGTGTTCGGCAAGTTCGACGGCACCGTGGTGCTCGACGACGGCACGCGCTTCGAGGTTGCCGGCTTGCACGGCAGCGCCGAAGTGGTGCACAACAGATACTAGCGAGGGGCGCTTGCGGCTCCGCCGGGATGCCCGCGGCTCGTTCTGGGCACCTGCGTGGGGTTCGAGCGCCCGAAAAAACCCGGTGGGTCTTTTTCAGCGAGAACGGGCGCACCACGGTGCGCCCAAGGGCATCGCTCGCGCCTCATCATCTCGTTCAGGTCGATCGTGCCGTCGTCTCTGAACGGCAGGTCCTGCATCGCTTCCTTTTCCTGTAAAGTATCCATGGTGGCCGTTGCCTTTCTATCGAATCGTCTACTTCTGCAAAGTCCGATTCTAGGCAATGGCCGCTTCTATATCAAAGCGGCTCGTGACACCAACTTTCGGCACATGATCCAAGAAATTGCGATTGCCGAACGGCATGTGCGTTGTAGTCGGATTTCGAGGCAGGAATTTTCGATTGCCGAACCATGTGCACTGGTTTTCCGCATTTCGTGGCAGGAATATGCGTTTGCCGAACGTCGTGCGGGCCTCGGCGCAGCGGGATGTGGCTGTAGACGCGAGATTATTCGGGATATGCACCTCGGTCAGAGTTCACGCTGTTCGGCAATCGAAAATAACTGCCACGAATTCGCCCGAAACCCTGTATGTCGTTCGGCAAACGATAATTCCTGCCTCAAATTGCCTTGGAACCCTGCATGCCGTTCGCCAATCGAAAATAACTGCCGTGAACCGCGTAAGATCGCGGGTTGGAGGTCGTCAAGAATTTTCGATTCCTGCGGCTGCGCATGCCTTTTTGCGGCATTCGAACCTTGTTCGGACGCATAGGCCAGACGCTTGGGAAAGTTTGTATCTGCGGACTTTTCTATGGGGTGTCTGGAAATCCGGTCAACAGCCATCGAGCCGCAGATATCGCAAATACTTGCCGGAAAACGGCGGAATTCCGTGCGCGAACCGCAGATATCGCAAGTTCCTGCCACCGGGCTTCACCTGCGAATTCGCCGTGGAGTTCTGATGTTATCGGCACCAGTGCGTGCCGGAGATTTCCGGCAATTGGGACTCGCATGAGCCGCCGCCCCTGTGCTAGACTAGCTGGCAAGGGCGGCGGCGCGCTGAGAAGCGCGGCGCCAGGTGACCACCGTTGGAGCGGCTGGCCACCCCCCAGTTTATTGCTGAGTGCGAGGTGGCCGTTTCCGCTATCTGCGGAGACGGCTATCTTGCCGTCTGCACCTCCTCTTCCTCCTCGCGAATTCCGACTTGGCCCTTTCGTACGCGAGCACCAGCCTGCATACGCCAACGGCGAGCAGGGCTATCCTCACGCATATATCGACGAGTCCCAGCAGCAGGGCCAGGAGCTTCATCGCCAACGGCAAAGCAACCATATGGCTACCTCCATTCCTCGAAAGAAGACGGGGGATGGCCATGTCACCCGGTGCCACATCCGACGATATCAGCCGGACCTTACCGGAATGTATAACGGATTCTTACCAAAATCTAAACGAATTACAACCAAATCCTAACCGCTTTGATAAATGCGGCGGGCTCTTTCAGCTTCGCAGCTCCACCGGGGTGCCCGCATGGGGCGATCGTCGAAACCTTCGAAATCTTCATCTCCATTCAGGAGCTGCGAGGAGACCGTGCCCGGCATCTGGCGGGTACTTGCGGTTGCCGAACGTCATGTGCGCTGCTGCTGGGGTTCGGGGCCGCTTGGGAACCGCAATGTTCGAAGAGCCGGGTAGCTTGCAAGCAAAAGAGCCGCCCTGATTCAAGCAAGAAAGCCGCTTGGAATCAATTGAAAAAGCCGCCTTGACATGGGCAAGTAAGCCGCCTTGCATGTTGTGCGGACAGTTGCGATGCCTTGCCCCGGGGCGGGGGGTGGTGGCGAAACCCGATTGCAAGATCTGAGATTGGAGCCCGGTGGGGCTTGCGGGGGGGGTGGGTTTCGTTTAACCTTGTTGGCAACTGAATCGCGGGGAGCGGGCCGGGGTGGCGATTCTACTCCGGGCCGCTCCCTTCGTTCATGGGGGGTCGCCCCGACAGTCGGGGCAGATATGCAATGCAGCCGTTAGAAAGGAAAGAGGATGCAGAAACTGTGCAGCTTGCCGTCTCCGCCAGGCGCGGGCGCGGCATATGGCAGCGGGCGGCGCACCTCGACGGGCGTGAGGACGAAGGGTCTGATGGCCATCGTCGTCGCGCTCGTCTGCGTTTTGCTCGCGCTGCCGGCCACCGCGCTGGCGGTGGACGGCGACGATAGCGGAAAGATCGCCACGCCAGACGGGCAGATCCAGCTCGTGGCTCGCGGCGAGCGCTATCCCGCCTTTTGCCG
>CAVFRF010000097.1:0-6060 GCA_963624975.1 Bacteroidaceae bacterium | reverse complement strand
GTTCTCGCTGGGGAAAGACCCACTGGGTCTTTCCCCAGGCGCTCGAACCCCCGCGGCGGCACCCCGGGAGAGTCTAAGGCGCAAGCACCTCGATACCAGCAGCAGCCAACGCAGAATATATCCTGCTATCGAAGGTCGAGAAGTCGTAGCCGGCGATTTGCAGCCACACGGCCATCGAGAGGATGGCCTGCTCGACGAGCATCGGCAGGCCGTCGATCGACTTCGCGCCGGCACCGAGCGCGTTCGAACGGAAGCACGTGAGTCCGTGAGCGTACACGGCATCCATCGCGAGCTGGCCTTCGCGGAAGCACGATGCGGGAAGTGGAGATGGGTCGCCCTCCCCCATTCCGAGAGGTGTGGCGTTGACGATGATGTCGAACGAACGGGCCTCGCGTGCTGCGGCATCGTAGTCCATCGCCATGCTCTCGACGCTGCACGCATGCCACGACACGCAGTGGCGATCGTCGCCAAAACCCCAGTTGCCAAGCATGTCACGAGCAACAGCATCCTCGATGCGCGACAATATGCCGCTGGCAACGCCTAGCGCATGCTCGCGGTTGCGCGACACCATCACCACATCGGAGGCTCCGCGCAGCAGAGCCGACACGGCTATGCTAGTGGCAGCTCCGCCGGTGCCCAGCACCATGAAGCGCGAGCCGCTCACCTCGGAGCCGGCATGCTCGATTGCCCGGCATGCTCCTTCGCCGTCGGTGGTGTCGCACGCCAGCACGATGCCGCAGGCTCCGCCGGAGCATTCCTCGAAGAGCGAAAGCGTATTGGCCGCACCGGTAAGGATAGACGACACGTTCTTGCGGCTGGCAATCTCGAAAGCCGCCTGCTTGTGCGGCATGGTCACGTTGAACCCCACCATGGCCTCTTCGGGCGACTGCGCAAAGAGCGCGCGGCTCTTGGCCTCGCGCACCAAAGCTTCCATCTCCTCGCGCGTTTGCGCAGGTAGAAGCCCGTATTTCCAGGGAATTCCAAACTCTGCATACACGGCGTTGTGGATTGCAGGCGAAAGCGAATGTTCCACCGGATACCCCAACACGCCGGCATTCACGTCGATCATCGCAAACATCCTCCTTCGGAGAGCCGGCGTCTGCGCCTAGAACTCCCCAGGCCTGCGGCCATGCAGCAGCTTCTTCTCGAGCTTTCGCACCATGGTCGTGATCTTTATGTCCCGCCGAGACTGCGGCACCACCAAGATAGGGCTTATCCCGCAGAGCCTGGCCCCCAGGATGTCGGTGAGCAGCTGGTCGCCTATGGCCACGGCCTCGCATCTCTTGCATCCCATCTTGCGCAGCGCGGCAAGAAAGCCGAAGGGCAGGGGCTTCATCGCCATGCGAACCGCCGCGATGCCCATAGCAGCCGCGTCCCTTCGCACGTTCACGTGTGCGTTGTTGGACACCACGCACAGGCGAAATCCCATCTCCTTGGCCTGCTGCATCCAAGCCTGCACGCCGTCGGGCACCACGCCGGTGTCGCGGGGACGCAGCGTGTTGTCCATGTCGAGAAGCAGGCAGCGCACGCCCTTGCCCACCAGCTCGGGAAGGTCGATGTCGCAAACCGACTTGAGGTAGCAATCTGGTTCGAAGATTCGCATGGCTAGATTCCCGAAACCCGCGCGCAGCCAGCTTAAGCGCCCTTGGCAGCCAGGAACGAGTCGTAGTCCTCGAAGAACTGATGGCTCGTGCTGCCGTCGGGTGCCAGATAGTACAGGTAGGAGGTGCTGGCGGGATTGGCCGCCGCCTTAATTGCGTCGATACCGGGCGAGTCGATCGGCCCTGCCGGCAAACCGGCGTTCTTGTAGGTGTTGTAGGGGCTGTCGACCTCCAGGTCTTCGTAGGTCACAGCGCTGCCCGAGTAGGACTCGCCAAGCGCGTACACCACGGTGGCATCGATCTGCAGTCTAATGTCCTGACCGAGTCTGTTGTAGATCACCGAGGCGATGGTGGGCATCTCGTCTACCACCGATGTTTCGGCCTGAATCATCGAAGCCACGTTCACTATCTGCGCCAGCGTGTGGCCGTTGGTGGAGCCGGTCGAAATGTCGGCCATCGAAAGCTCCGACTCGAACTGGTCGAGCATCATTCTCACCACCGTGTCGGCGGTCGCGTCCTTCTGAACGTCGTATGTCTTGGGAAAGAGGTAGCCCTCCATGGAGTTGTTGTACGCGCCCGACAGAAACGGGTAATCGCTCGCGTAGCTGTCGGCCGACTTCGCAAGCGCAAGGAACTCCGACGCTGCGATTCCCGTTGCCTGTTCCACCAGCACGGCGGTCTCCTCGATGGTCTCCCCCTCGGGGATGGCGAGCTTCTGACCGGTGAAGGTCGGGCCCTTCATCAGCAGGTCCACCAGCTCGTCCACATCCATGAGCGTGGTGAGGCTGTAGGTGCCGGGCTTGAGCGCAGAGGCCGCGCCCTTGGAATTGACCGTCGAGAGAAACTGCCCCTCGTCGGCTATCACGTCGCTATCAAAAAGGAGCCCGGAGATGGTCTTGGTCGCCGCCCCCTCGGGGATGGTAACCTCGACCGCAACTCCGGGCGTTACGTCGGCTTTCGCATTTGGCGAGAACACATGGAACACGTTGTTGAGCAGGAGCCATAGCCCCAAGACCACGAGGATCGCGACAACGATGGCGGCGATCTTGCCGCCCCTTCGCCTCTTGGGACGGATCGCCGAGGTGTCGTACTGAGAGAACATCGCGGTGCCGCGCTTGTGGGTCTGCCTGGCCTGAAGCCTCGAAAGCGGCGACCTGTTCTTCTCGTAGTACGGCAAATCGCTGCTCCGGGTGCGCCTCACATGCGACCCCCCGGACCTCGATGTGCTCCCGCTGCTCCGTCTACGGTCCATATAGTCTCCTAAGCCCCCATGGAGTCGAGATACGTTTGCAAAAACACCGACGCGGCAACCATGTCGAGCTTGCCGCGCATATCGCGCTCCGTCATTCCCTCTTCATGCATTATTCGCTTGGCCTCGGCAGACGAGAGCCTCTCGTCTGCAAAGTCCACGCGCACGCCAGCGAACTTCTCTATGCCAGCGGCCTGCTCCCTCACCCAGGCCGCATGGTCGTTCTCCTGCCCGTCCATCGAAAGCGGCAGCCCCACCACGATGAGGTCGGGTTCGTAGTCTTCCAGCACGCGGCGGAAGTTTCGGCCTCCGGCAAACACCTCGTTGGAGTCCAGCACCTTCACCGGGCTGGCTATGCGCCCGGTGGCATCGCTCGCTGCGATGCCCGTGCGCTTCCTGCCTATGTCGAGTGCGATGACCCTCAACGTCTTGCCGCCTGCTGTCGCCCGATGCGGCTAGATGGCCTGCGCCACCGCGTCGGCGATCTTGGCGATGCCCGAGGCATCCTTGCCGCCAGCCTGCGCCATCTTGGCCTTGCCGCCTCCGCGTCCGTCTACCAGCGGAGCCGTTGCCTTGATGATCTTGCCGGCATCGAAGCCAGCGTCCACGGCCGCGTCGTTTCCGGCAGCCAGCAGGCTCACCTGGCCGCCCTCTGCCACAGCGGCGCAAACCACAGCGTAGGCTTCCTGCGCCTTGCCCTTGGCGATGTCCCAGAAACCCTTGAGGCCGTTCATGTCCACGCCGTCGAGCGTCACGAACTCCAGCTTGTATGGAGCCTCGATCGCAGTTCTGCCCGAAACCGCTCCCTCGAGATCCGATGCCGCGCTTGCCTTCTTCTGCTTCTTGGCGGCCTTCTCGAACTCGCGCATCTTGGCGGAGTCGGATGCAACCCTCTCGGCCACTGCAAGAGGCGCCACCTTGAGCGTGGCAGCCGCAGCATCGAGCACCGCGACCCTGTCGTTGAGGTACTTGAGAGCATCGAAGCTGGTAACGGCCTCGATGCGGCGGGTGTTGGATCCGATGGAGGTCTCCGACACGATCTTGAGAAGACCGATCTCCGATGTCCACGACACATGCGTGCCGCCGCAAAGCTCCTTGGAGAATTCTCCGCATTCCACCACGCGCACGACCTCGCCGTACTTCTCGCCAAAGAGCGCGGTCACGCCATCTTTGCGAGCCTGATCCAGCGATGTCTCGTGGTAGCTCACCTCGTGGTCTTCCATGATGCGGTCGTTCACGATAGCCTCGACCTCGGCCACCTGCTCGGGGGTCATGCTCTCGAAGTGGGTGAAGTCGAATCGCAGCCTGTCGGGCGCCACCATCGAGCCGGCCTGCTTCACGTGCTCGCCCAGCACCTTGCGAAGCGCATAGTGCAGGATGTGAGTTGCCGTGTGGTTGCGGCGGATACGCTCGCGGCGCATCACGTCGATGTGCGCGTTCACGGTATCGCCCACGCTCACCTTGCCGGCAGACAGGGTGCCCTTGTGGGAGAAGTAGCCCTTCTCGGGGATGGTGCAGTCGCTCACCTCGAAGCGCATGTCGCCGGCATCGATCGTGCCGGTGTCGCCCAGCTGGCCGCCCATCTCGCCGTAGAACGGGGTCTTGTCGAGGAAAATCTCGATGCCTTCCGCGGGAGCCTCGACGCTCTGCACCAGCTCGCCGCCGGACACGATGGCCAGCACGCGGCCTTCGCCCTCGTTGTTCTCGTATCCCACGAACTCGGTGGGGGCAATCTCGTGCGCCAGCGAAGAGTACACATCGCGGAACATCGACCACGCGTCTTCCTTCACGGCGTTGCGCGCCCTGGTGCGCTGCTCCTCCATGAGCTTGGCAAAGCCGTCCTGGTCTACCGAGATGCCGCGCTCCTCGCAGATCTCGACGGTGATGTCGATCGGAAAGCCATAGGTGTCGTGCAGCACGAACGCCACATCGCCGGGGAGCACCTTGCTCTCGAGGGCGGCAATGGCGTCGTCGAGGTAGGCCTGCCCATGCTCGAGCGTCTGGCCGAACCTCTCCTCTTCTGACTCCACGATGCGCTTTATGAACACGAGGTTCTCGCGAACCTCGGGATAGAACTCGCCCATGAGGCGGTCGACCTCGTCCACGAACTTGCACAGGAACATTCCCTCGATGCCCAGCAGGTGCCCGTAGCGCACGGCGCGGCGCAGCAAGCGGCGTAGCACGTAGCCGCGACCCTCGTTGGAGGGCAGCACGCCGTCTGCGATCATGAACGTAACGGCGCGGCTGTGGTCGGCGATGATGCGCATGCCCTTGTCTTCGCGCTTGGACTTGCCGTACTCGTGACCGGTGAGCTGCTCGACCATTGCGATGAGCGACTTGAGGATGTCGGACTCGTAGTTGGTCTGCACGCCCTGCGTGAGCGCGGCGACCCTCTCGAGGCCCATGCCGGTGTCGATGTTCTTCTTGGGAAGCGGCACCAGCGTGCCGTCCTCCTGCCTGTCGTACTGCGTGAACACGCAGTTCCAGTACTCGATGAACCTGTCGCAGTCGCATCCAGGTGCGCAGTCGGGGCTACCGCAGCCGAACTCCTCTCCCTGGTCGTAGTACAGCTCCGAGCAGGGGCCGCAGGGTCCCGTGGGTCCCGCCGTCCAGAAGTTGTCGTCGGCTCCCAAGCGCACGATGCGGTCTTCCGGGATGCCAAGGCCCTTCCAGATCTCGGCCGTCTCCTCGTCGTCCTCGTAGATGGAGAAGTAGAGCTTCTCCAGCGGGAACTTGAGCACGTCGATGGAGAACTCCAGCGCCCAGGCGCACATCTCCTTCTTGAAGTAGCGGCCGAACGAGAAGTTGCCCATCATCTCGAAGAACGACAGGTGCCTGCCCGTTACGCCGATGTTCTCGATGTCGGACGTGCGCACGCACTTCTGGCATGTGGTGGTTCCGATAAATTCGTCGGGCAGCTGCTTCTGCTGCAGGAAGTAGGGCTTGAACTGCACCATTCCCGCCGAAGTGAGCAGAAGCGAGGGGTCATCGGGGATAAGCGACGAGGAAGGCATGCGCTTGCAGCCCTTTTCCTCGAAGAACTTGAGGTATGCCTCACGAATCTCGGAACTAAGCACGTTTATTCCTTCAATCTTGTTGGTTGTTGTAGATACCCAGCGAATGCGCAATGCCCATTCAGGTTCAACATTTTAGAGCAACAACCGGCAGTGTTTCAGATTGCAAAGGCCAATAGGCAAAGCGGTGGCACCC
>CAVFRF010000096.1:0-11325 GCA_963624975.1 Bacteroidaceae bacterium | reverse complement strand
ATATCGACGTCAACATCGGCCCGGCTGAGAGCAACGGCGAGGACCTGATGAAGTGGGCTGTCCAGCTCATCCAGAGCGAGTTCGACAACGTGCCTCTGGCTCTCGATACCGCCAACATGAAGGCCATCGAGGCTGGTATCTCCGTGTACGACAGGTCGAAGGGCAAGCCGATCGTGAACTCCGCCGACGCTGGCGACCGTATCGAGTACGTTGACCTTGCTGCTGCAAACGATGCTATCGTCATCGCACTTTGCTCCAAGGCTGGCGTGCCCGGCGACAACGACGAGCGCATGATGTACTGCCAGGAGCTGCTCGAGCGCGGCATGGAGCACGGCATGGATCCTTCGGACCTCTGGTTCGACCCGCTGTTCCTCGTTGCCAAGGGCATGCAGGACAAGCAGAAGGACATCCTCAACTTCATCGGCCAGATCCGCGACATGGGCTTCAACTCCACCGGTGGACTCTCCAACGTCTCCAATGGTATGCCCAAGGAGCTGCGTCACATCATGGACAGCGCCATGATGGCAATGTCGATGGCTATGGGCCTGACCTCCGCCATCATCAACCCCTGCGACCGCAGGATGATCGAGACCATCAAGTCTTGCGACGTTCTGAACGACAACATCCTGTACGCAGACAGCTACCTGGACCTCTAAGCCTTGTAGCTTAGTCGCTCAATTCTTTTGGCGATGCGAAGCGCCAAGGTTCCTTTCGGAACCTTGGCGCTTTTGCTGTTTATGGAGTACAAGCTTGAAAATTTGCAAGCACTCCAGATTGTCGAAATCTCATGCTAGCTTAGCTTCTATCGGATATAATTTGCCAGTATGCATTTTTGAATGAATACCGCCTCGCTAGTGGAGGCTGCTTCGCATGCGTTTGAAGCAGTTGCCTCAAACGCTAAAAATCATTTACATCGGGCTTTCGACTTTGGGGAAGGATGCCATGTACACGATTAGATTTAGAACCGAGGCGGGCGACGAGAGCAAGGTTTCTGCTAAGCCCGGAGACAACGTTTTGGAGCTTGCGCAGGCAATCGGAGTTCCGATAGATGCGCCTTGCGGCGGTTCTGGTACATGCGGCAAATGTCGAGGCAGGCTCATCTCCGGTATCGTCGAGCATACAAAGAGCATCAAGCTCGAAGACGAAGACTACAACGATGGCTGGCGTCTGCTTTGCCAATCCGAGGTGATTGGCGATGCCGTTTTCTGGATTCCCGCTTCGGCTGCAAGTTTCCAGAGAGGCATCAACACCGCAGACCTTTCGAGTCCCGCGAAGCGCAAGCAATACGAGGAGACGCTCGGCAAGATCTTTGGCGAAGGCGGCTTGGCTCTCGGACGCAAGGGCGCTAAATACGGTATCGCCATAGACATCGGCACGACCACTGTTGCGGGTGCCCTTATCGAAATCGAGACGCATAAGATTCTGAGCCAGGCCAGCATGGGCAATGGCCAGATACGCTATGGTGCCGACGTGATCAACAGGATCATCAGCCAAGGCAGGGAGAACGGCATCGAGAAGCTCCAGCATGCCGTGCGCGAGGAGACCATCATCCCCATCGTAGAGCAGATTTGCGAGCAGGGCGAAGTGGCACTCGATGCCATCGACTGCGTTGTGATTGCCGGCAATACCACTATGGAGCACCTATTCGCCGGAGTGGATGGCGCCTCGATCAGGCTCGAGCCTTTCGTTCCGAAATTCTTGGAGCTTCACGACCAGACGGCCGGCATGCTCGGACTTCCCTTCAGGGAAGATGTGCCGGTGATTCTGGCACCCAACGTCGGAAGCTACGTGGGCGGAGACATCACGGCGGGCGTGCTTTCGAGCATGCTCTGGAATTCCGAAGAGATGACGCTCTTCCTCGACCTTGGCACTAACGGTGAGCTTGTGTATGGCAATTCCGACTACATGCTCTGCTGCGCTTGTTCGGCAGGTCCCGCTTTCGAGGGTGGAGACATCTCGTGTGGCATGCGCGCCAGCAAGGGCGCTATCTGCAGCTGCACGATCGACCCCGAGACCTACGAACCCCACTACGAGACCATCGACGACGAGAAGCCCGTTGGCATCTGCGGATCGGGAATCATCGACATCGTGGCGGAGCTGTTCACCACAGGCATGGTCAACGGCAAGGGCAAGTTCTCCGTCGAGAGCGACAGGGTTATCTACGACGAGTTCTCCGCCAGATACGTGCTGGCTACCGAGGAGGAGAGCGGCAACGGCTCCGAGGTGTCGATCAACGAGACCGACCTCGACAATTTCATCAGGGCCAAGGGCGCCATCTTCTCCGCAATCTACACGATGCTCAAGTCGCTGGACATGCCCGTGGAAGAGGTGGACAGGATCATCATCGCCGGCGGCATCGGCAGCGGCATCAACATCCCCAACGCCATCAAGATCGGCATGATTCCCAACATTCCGGTGGAGAAGTACGACTACATTGGCAACAGCAGCCTGTCGGGCGCATGCGCGATGCTCGTGTCGGAAGAGGCCGAGCAGAAGGTGTTTGCCATTGGACGCAACATGACCTACCTCGAGCTTTCCACGCAGCCCGGATACATGGACGAGTTCGTGGCGGCTTGCTTCCTTCCGCATACGAACGCGAGCTTGTTCGAGTAGATTCGCGAGCTTGTACGGTCGGATCGCCATATTTTGAACGATAATCTAAGCACGTGAGTGTTTTGAATTCCGGCGGGCGCACTTGCAGGTGTCCCGCCGGATTTGCGAATAGGCACAATGGCTTTGCAAACTGATTGCGCTTGAGGAGTGCGTAAATGGCAGAGGAAAAGAAGAAGATCGAAATCGCCGATAGGGAAGAGAACAAGGACAATAAGACCAGGCTGCCGATAGAGCACTATTCGGCGGAGTTCGCAGAGCGCGACCCCAAGGACATGGCTCAGCGCAGCTGCGTTGCCTACGACGAGGCCAACCATAGGTTCGAGATCCACTCCATCGGCCGCACCATCTACGTGGACTGGCCGACGATGGAGGCCGTCTATGCCGATACCGGCGAGGACGTTCACACCTCGATGCGCATCCTTTGCGGCAGGCTCATTCTCGAGGGCAACATCGTGGCCAGCAGCGGCAAGTTTGTGCCTTATCAAGATATCCCGTGGGGCGAGGTGTACATCAAGCCCTTCACAGGGCGCTGCATCACGCGACTCGCATACATGTTCCGGAGCGCCGATGCTTTCGCGAAGGCTGCGGCCGAGCTGGGCGGTACTCCAGCAACCGAGGGCGACGCATCCGCCGACTTCGAGTTCGTGGACGGCGTGATCGTGAGGCTCATCGTATGGGAAGCCGACGATGAGTTTCCGCCCGCTGCGCAGTTCCTGTTTTCCGACAACACGCGATTTGCATTCTCGGCAGAGGATCTGGCTGCTCTGGGCGATGTTTTGCTGGGGCAGCTCAAGGCTGCTGGAAAGAAAGTCCTGTAAGGCGGGGGCGCATAGATGCTCGGTATTCCCACGATATATCTGATCGTCGCGGCTGCGGCAGCGGTTGTGGTGGTGATTGTGGCGGTGCTGATCGCGCGCGCGTCCAAACGCCGCAAGCTCGACGGCGCAGATGCGGATGAACTGCAAGAGCAGCGGGACCGCGAGCGCGACGATGCTGTCTGCGACGGAGCCGAATTCGATGACGAGGGCGGCGTTGACGAAGCCACGCTGGAAGATGCTGCGACGGGCGATACGGCTGCTTCTGCCGACGAATCTGTGGGCGAGCTGCTGGGAGCATCCGTGCTTTCCGGCACCGAAATCGAGGCTATGCTCGAGGAGCCCGAGGAGTTCTTCGAGGTTGCGGCTGCCGCGAGGCACGAGGCCCGCTATTCGAGCATCGATGTGAGAGCGTCTTGTGGTTTCGACTTTTCTAGCGTTGTCGAGGGACATCTCACAAGAGTCGAAAGCGAGAAGGCCGGGAGTAGCCACGTGGTATATGCCTCTGGTGCCAACTTCGCCAAGATCGAGGATGACCTGCGCGCGCTGCAGCCGATGCTCGACATCTTGTCGTCGGCATCGGGCGAGGCCATGTATGGCGTTGCGTTTCCGGAATGTACGCACATGCTCGCAATGCTCCGTCCCTTCGGCGAGAAGCAGGGAAGCTCGCGCGGCATGCAGGGCATCGTGACCCTCACGGTGCGCGAATGCGACGACGAGGGTTGCGCTCTCAAATATCCCGTGATGATGAAGGCTGCTTCGGCGAGCCGCAAGGTCGTGGATGCCGAGGCGGGCAATGCGGTGGTTCGCGCTCAGCTCGACAGCCTCGTGCTGGACATGGCCTACCTTCCGAACGGGCGCGCCGACATCGGGCGCATCATCAGATGGGAAGGCCGAAGGGGATACTCGTGCGAATTCCGATGGTCTAGGCCGGTGCAGGAGTACGTGCCCCTCAAGGTGCAGGTGGCTTCGACTCCCGGAAACTGGCACCCGGCTTCGCGATAGCAACGCGTTGGAATACTTCGTCTACATCATCGAGTGCTCGGACGGCTCGCTGTATACCGGCATCACCACCGACGTGGCGAGGCGGATGGCCGAGCACATGCAGCAGGGCGAAAGCTCGGCTCGATACACGCGGTCGCATCGTGCGGTTTCGCTTGACGCGCTATGGCGCACCGACGGCAGGTCGTCTGCTTCTGCCTTGGAATACCGAATCAAGAAGCTTTCACGTGGCGCCAAGCTGGACTTGGTTGCGCATCCCGAGAAGGCCGCGGAGAAGTTCGGTTCCGAAGAGCGCGTATACACGGTGGTTTCGCCGGACGTGCGGGGAGCGTTCTGGCAAGAAGCAATCGACGGCGTTGCCGCGCAAGGCGAGGAGCCTGCTGAGAAAGTCGCGGCGAAAGCCGAGACGCCGAGCATAAGCCACGCGAGTTCGGCTAATTCGGATTGCGCCGTCTCTCCTGTGGACATGCACTGTCACCTTGGATTTTCGCCGAGGTTCGAAGAGCTGACCGCAGAAGTCGAGGCATCTGGCTCGGCGGTATTCTGCAACACGGTGACTCCTGCTGAGTTCACGCGACTGAGAGGCCTGCAGTTAGATACAGAATCCGCGAAAGAGAGAGCCGACGCTCCCGACAGCATGCAGATGCGGCAAGCTGGCAGCCCTGTTGTGCTCGGACTGGGCCTTCATCCCTGGTGGGTGCCCGATGACGGCTCCGCGCCAGCGGCAACCCTTGGGGAGTTCGAGGAGCTGCTGCCACGCGCGACCGCGGTAGGCGAGATAGGACTGGACTTCTCCAAGACTCGCGTGGCGACGAGGGACGCGCAGACGCACGCGTTCGGTCGAATCCTAGAGCTTTGCTCGCAGCGGGGCGACCTAACCTTGTCACTGCATGCCGTGAAGTCCGCCGACGTGGTTCTGGATATGCTGGAAGAATCGAAGGTGCTGGAAAGCTGCCGGTGCATCATGCACTGGTTTTCGGGCACTTCGCAGGATCTTTCTCGCGCGGTGAGCCTGGGGTGCTGGTTCTCGGTGGGCAATCGCATGGCCGACTCCAAGCGCGGGCGCGAGTACATCAAGGCGATTCCCTCGAATCGAATCTTGCTGGAAACGGATTTGCCTGCAAACGAAGGCGACGATATCGAGCTCGAAGAATTGCATCGCTCGCTGCTGAAGGTGGCGGCGAAAGTGCAGAAGCTCTCCGATGGATGGACCTTGCAAGCGGCCAACGAGGCCGCGTTCGAGCTGCTGGGCATCGGACGCTAATCCAACATCGGCAAAGCTTGGCCATGCCGCTGCGCGAGGCACCCGCCTGACCCGACGCGCAATCAACATCCTCCCACTCGCAAAAGCCTTGCTAGCTGCGATGCACGCATCAAGCTCGCGAATGCTAGAATCGCAGCTAGCATTAAAAACCACAAACTTCAGGAGGTATAGATGACCAGCTCAGCTCATCGCGTGTACAACTTCTCCGCAGGACCTGCCATGCTTCCGGTTCCGGTGCTCGAAAGGGCAGCGTCGGAGATGCTGGATTATGGCGGAACCGGCACGTCGGTGATGGAGATGAGCCATAGGTCCAAGGCCTTCTCGCAGATCATCGAAGATGCCGAGGCCGACCTGCGCGACCTGATGCAGATTCCCGATGGCTACGACGTGCTGTTCCTGCAGGGCGGCGCCAGCCAGCAGTTCGCGGCAATTCCCATGAACCTATCGCTTCCCAGGAACAAGAAGGCCGACTACCTGGTTACCGGCAACTGGAGCAAGAAGGCCCTGGAAGAGGCGCAGCGTTTCGTGGATGCCAAGGCCGTTGTCAACACCAAGGAGAGCAACTTCACCACCATCCCCGACGTGTCGAATCTCGACATTCGCGACGATGCCGACTACGTGTACATCTGCGAGAACGAGACCGTGCATGGCGTGAAGTACGCGCAGCTTCCCGACACCAAGGGCAAGATCCTGGTGGCCGACCAAAGCTCCATGTTCCTCTCCGAGCCCGTGGACGTGCAGAAGTACGGCCTCATCTACGCCGGCGCGCAGAAGAACGTGGGTCCCGCAGGCGTCGTGATTCTGATCGTTCGCCACGACCTGGTGCCCGAGGAGGAGATTCCCGGCGTGCCAACGATGCTGGAGTACAAGACCCAGGTCGATAAGAAGTCGCTCTACAACACGCCGCCTTGCTATGCCATCTACATCTGCGGTCTCGTGTTCAAGTACCTCAAGGAGCAGGGCGGCCTTGCTGCCATGAAGGAGCGCAACGAGAAGAAGGCCGCGATGCTCTACGAGGCCATCGATTCCAGCAAGCTCTTCAAGGGCACCGTCGAGCCGGCGTACCGCAGCATCATGAACGTGCCCTTCGTTACGGGCGATGCCGACTTGGATGCCAAGTTCGTGGCCGAGGCCGCCGAGAACGGCATGGTCAACCTCAAGGGTCACCGCAGCGTGGGAGGCCTGCGCGCAAGCATCTACAATGCAATGCCCGAGGAGGGCGTGAAGGCGCTGGTCGATTTCATGCAGAAGTTCGAGAAGGAAAACGCCTAGCTAACATTTTGGCTGGCAAGAACGGGCACCCGTCTTGGCAAGGACGGGTGCCCGCTTCGCGTCTGCGACGCGAGCAGGGGGAGTTCAGATGGTGGAAACCAGGGGCAGGCTGATCAAGGGAATGCTGATCACGGTTGCCGGAGCATTCCTATGGGGATTCTCCGGCAACTGCATTCAGTTCCTGCAATCTGCATATCAGATCGATGCGCTCTTTCTGGCAACCGTCAGGATGCTCATAGGCGGCTTCCTGTTTCTGGTGCCGGTCTACTTCCGCCATTACGATGCTCTCATGGAAGTCCTGCACGACGGCAAGGCGCTGTTTCATACCGCAGTGTTCGGCATTGCGGGCTTGATGCTGTGCCAGCTCACCTACATTCTGGCCATCGAATACACCAACGCGGGCACGGCTACCGTGCTGCAGATGTTCAACGTCGCGATTGTGCTGATCGTCACGTGCATAATCGCCAGGCGAAGGCCAGGCGGAATGGAAGTGCTGGGCGTGATCCTGGCGCTTGTGGCCACCGTGCTCATCGCCACCAAGGGCGACCTGGGCACGCTCAACATCCCCCTCGGAGGACTGGTGTGGGGTCTGCTGTCCGCCATAAACGTGACGGTGTACGTGATGTATCCCAGAAGGCTCTTCTCTAGATGGGGAAGCGTGACCATCACCGGATTGGGAATGTTTATCGGCGGGCTAGCCGCGCTGGTAATCGACGTCGTGCTGCAGCTCGCGTTCAACGTATCGTCGGGCGCGGTCGGCCAGACTTTCCAGGTTCCCGCGTTGGGAATCGACGGAATCGTGGCACTGGTGGTGGTGATCGTCCTCGGCACCTGCGGGTCGTTCGGGCTGTTCCTCTATGGCGTGTCGATCGTCGGTGGAGTGAGAGGGAGCCTCTTGGGAGCGGTCGAGCCCGTGTGCTCCACCGTGATATCGGCGGTCTGGCTGGGCACGGTGTTCGTGTGGGCCGATTGGGTCGGCATGGTGCTGATGATAGGCACGACGTTCGTGGTGTCGTTAATCGGCGACAAATAGCGATATACAGCATAGAAGAGGGGGAGGCTGGCGCGATGCCGACCTCCCCCTCGTTCTTGTTACTGCGTCGTCGCGGAATCTGCTCGCCCTTACAGTGCCAGTGGGAAGAGCAGGTTCCACACCTTGATCTGCAGCTCTTCGGGGTCGATGCCGAAGACGATCGAAGCGAACTGCAGTCCCACCACTCCATCGGGATTCTTGACCTGCACTTCGTCTGCCGTGAGCGACATCGCGGTAACGTTCTGCTCGATGATGGTGCACTTGATGTGGCCGATGGTGCCGCCGCCATCTTCGACCCAACGTCCCAGCTCTGTCATCACGTTCTTGAGAACCCCTTGCGCAGCCTGGGCATCGACCGCAAGGTGCATCGATGCCGAAGCGATGCTGGCGTTCTCGTGCGTGGACCTGTCGACGAAGCCGTCGCGGGTGCCGATGGACATGCGTCCCTCGGGAACATGCGCGTGGCCGTGGCCGTGTCCGCCGCAACCGCCGTGGCCGCAACCGCCGTGGCCGTGGCTCTCGCCATGCCCGTGACCGCCGCAATCTCTGCCACCATGGCCATGCCCGTGATCGTGCCCGCCTTCGCTTCCGCAGCAACCGCCGCCATGGCCGTGCTCGTGCGAGTGCCCCTCGCCGCCGTGCCCGCAGCAGCCTCCCTCATGGTCTGATTCGCCGTGCGCGCATCCGGCTTGGGTGTTGTCGAATTCGTTGTCTGCCATCAGATCACTCTCCTAAAACGTCGTCCCATACCTCTGTACCTGGAATATCCTGCATGCTTGCCTTGTAGATGTGCGGCGCTGGGTTGATGACCGCAACGTCGGCCGCCACCTCGTCCGCCTGCTCGGGGGTCACGAGGTCCACCTTGTTCACGATCACCGTGGAAGCGTTGTCGAGCTGGTCTTCGATGAGGTTGCCGATAGCAGGCTTGATGCGCGGCCAGCGCTTGGCATCCACGATGGTGCAGATGCGCACGGGCACCTCGGGCAGGCACTTCTCGATGAGGTCCGAGATGGACTTGGGGCACGCCACGCCCGTGGCCTCCAAGATCACCAGCTCGGGGTCGTACTCCTTCTGCAGCTTGTCGAGCGCGGGCACCAGCTCGCCTGCAAGCGTGCAGCACACGCAGCCGGCGAACATGTTCTGAACCTGGAGGCCTCCGGACCTCAGCAGCACGTCGTCTACGCCCACCTCGCCGATCTCGTTCTCGATTACAACGACCTTGGCGCCATCGCCCGGGTCGTCGCCGATCACGTGCTTGGCAAGCTCGACCAAGATCGTGGTCTTGCCGGAACCCAGGAATCCCCCGAGAATCAGAACCTTCAAGATTTCCTCCTAGAAAGCGGAGGGTACGCAAACGATGCCCTCGTCTAACCGCATAACCGTTCCTATGATAGCGCATTGCCCGGAGAGAGTCCTGCGAAGCCCCGTAGCGCCGTTCCAGCAATTTCGCAGGTTTTTTGACGTTACGAAACAAAGCCGTAACCCTTTGTGCATAGAATTAGAGCGTCTTTGTGTAGAGTCGCAGCTGAAAAGGAATGGAAATCTTATGGCCAAATTTATCTTCGTAACGGGCGGAGTCGTTTCATCGTTGGGCAAGGGAATCACGGCGGCATCGCTGGGGCAGCTGCTCAAGGCCAGGGGATACAAGGTCACGATGCTCAAGATGGACCCGTACCTCAACGTCGACCCTGGAACCATGAGCCCGTTTCAGCATGGCGAGGTGTTCGTGACCGAGGACGGACACGAGGGCGACCTCGATCTGGGCCACTACGAGCGCTTCATCGACGAGAACCTCACGCGAGCCTCCAACTTCACGCAGGGTTCCATCTACCAGTCGCTCATCTCGCGCGAGCGCAGGGGCGACTTCCTGGGCGGCACCGTGCAGGTGATCCCGCATGTGACAAACGCCATCAAGGAGCGCATCAACCGCATCGCCGAGCAGTCTTCGGCCGACATCGTGATCACCGAGATCGGCGGCACCATCGGCGACATCGAGGGCCAGCCCTTCATCGAGGCGGCCAGACAGTTCAAGAAATCAAAGCCGGCGGGCGACGTGTGCTTCGTGCATGTGACGCTGGTGCCCTACATCGCGGCGGCGCACGAGGTGAAGACCAAGCCCACCCAGCATTCGGTGAAGGAGCTGCGCTCCATCGGCGTGCAGCCAGACTTCATCGTCTGCCGTTCCGACCACGAGATCGAGGACAGCGTGCGCGAGAAGATCGCGATGTTCTGCGACGTGCAGACCGAGGACGTGATCTCGTGCTCCGACGCGCCCACGATCTACGACGTGCCGCTGGTGATTCACGAGCAGGACTTCGACACCAAGGTGCTGGCATGCTTGGACCTCCCGATCTCGCGCATCGACCTCAAGCCCTGGAAGAGCTTCGTGAGCAGGGCGGCCAAGTGCGACCGCGACGTTGACGTGGCCGTGGTGGGCAAGTACGTCTCGCTTCCCGACGCGTACCTCTCGGTCAACGAGGCGCTCTACCATGCGGGGGTGTTCCACGGGGTCAACGCCAACGTGCATCTCATCGACGGCGAGACGCTGGTGCCCGACGGGGTGGAGAAGGTTCTGGGCGGCATGGATGCCATACTGGTGCCGGGCGGCTTCGGCTCGCGCGCCTTCGAGGGCAAGATAGCCGCAATCCAGTACGCCCGCGAGAACCAGATTCCGTTCCTGGGCATCTGCCTGGGCTTGCAGGCCGCCGTGGTGGAGTTCGCCAGGCACGTCGCGGGGCTCGAGGGAGCGTCGTCTGCGGAATTTGGCGACGAGGTGCAGTACCCGGTGATCGACCTCATGCCCGAGCAGGAAGACATCGCCGACCTCGGCGGTACCATGAGGCTCGGAGCCTACCCGTGCAAGCTCGAGGAGGGCACCAAGGCGTACGCCGCCTACGGCCAGCAGCTGGTGTACGAGCGCCATCGCCATCGCTACGAGGTCAACAACGCATATCGCGAGCAGCTCCAGCAGGCCGGCCTCAAGATCTCGGGAGTCTCTCCCGACGACCGCCTGGTCGAGATGGTGGAGATTCCGGAGCATCCGTGGTTCGTGGCCACGCAGGCACACCCGGAGTTCAAGAGCCGTCCCACGCGCCCGCATCCGCTGTTCAGGGAGTTCGTGGGAGCCGCTATCGATAGGCGCTACGGTGCCGACGCGGCAGGGGAGTCCGAAGGCAAGTAGGCTTCTCGAGATTGCAAGCGCTATGAGGGGCTGTGCTGCGGGGTTGCTCGCGGTGCAGCCCCTCGTCTTTTGAGGCTACCTGGCCTTGGCCCTCGGATGGCACGAGTAGTATTCGTCGCGGATATGCGCGCGGTCCACATGGGTG
>CAVFRF010000095.1:0-44200 GCA_963624975.1 Bacteroidaceae bacterium | reverse complement strand
TCTTGGAGAGCATCAATAGCCAAACTCCCAATAATTTGTGTTTTTTATTTGAGGACAAGGAGAGCCGCTAGGTGCCGACGTGGGGTGTGTCGGACAGGCGACTTCTGCAACGAAGTGAAGCCTGAGCCTGTACGATATACCCCGCGGCGGCACCCCGGTGGATTTGCAAGTCCCCGCAATGTCTACCCTGGGATGCCCTGCGCGGGACATCTGCGACAAACGAAAAGATGTAGATTTGCGTTGCATATTTGCGGCTGGTGCAGAACTTAACAAATTTTGAAAACGATCAAAATAGTTTGAAGCTTCAAATTCCAAAAGATAATGAACAAATCCCGGGAAAATGTCCATTATATTTCTCTTTGAAGGAAGTCGGCTCAGCATTATGCATCCACTTGAGCAATGAAATCTGCGACAAACGAAGATCTGCAACACAAAAGCACGAAAAACGCTTGCAAAAAACTGCGACAACCGCAATCATGCAACAGCACCCCAAAGTTGACCGGCCAGGTGCCAGCGTGGGGTGTGTCTGAACGGCGACTTTTGGCCGAAGGCCAACCTGAGCCGTTCAGATATATCCCACGATGGCACCCCGGGAGATCTTCTAGAAATGAAATTCCCCGCTGGAGTCAGGCGTGAAGACGCCCTTCTCGGTAATGATGCCCGAGATCAGGCTGGAGGGAGTTACGTCGAAGGCGGGGTTGAACACGTCGATGCCTTCGGGGGTGTTGCGCACCCAGATGTCGAAGGCGAAGTCGTCGCCTGCGCGGCGCACATCCATGTGACCACCGGCTTGCATGTCGATGCCCTGCGGTGCCGCATCGGCTAGTGCCCCAAGTGCACGGCGCACGTCCTCGCTGCCAGCTTCGATCGAGCCGCTGCCGGTGAAGCCGCGGACTTCGCGGGAGTCTCTCTCCTCGATGCGAATGTCGGCACCCGTGGCGGTCGAGGCGTCGATTGTCGAGAACGGGGCGGCCACATAGAACGGGATGCCGAAGTGCTTGGCCAGCACGGCGTGTCCCATGGTGCCAATCTTGTTGGCGGTGTCGCCGTTGGCTGCGATGCGGTCGGCGCCCACCACTACCGCATCCACCATGCCCTTCGACATGATGGTGGCCGCCATGTTGTCGCAGATGAGGGTCGCGGGCACGCCAGAGCGCACCAGCTCCCACGCTGTGAGGCGCCCGCCCTGGTTGACCGGGCGCGTCTCGCAGGTGTACACGTGCTCGATGCGCCCCTGGTCGAAGGCGGCGTAGATCACGCCGAGCGCCGTGCCGTAGAACACCGTGGCCAGCGAGCCGGCGTTGCAGTGCGTCATCACGCGGCTGCCCGGAGCCAGCAGCGCGGCGCCGTTGCGGCCGATGGCCATGTTGGTGTCGATGTCTTCGCGGTAGAGCGCCAGAGCGAAGTCGCGGATCGCGAGCTTGAGACCACCGAGGTCGCACGGCCCTTCCTCTGAGGCGGCGCGCGCGAAGTCGCAGACCTTGCGCACTCCCCACGAGAGGTTCACCGCGGTGGGGCGGGCATCGGCCACCACATGAGCCACCTCGCCCATCTCGCCCAGAAATTCATCGATGCTAGACGCACGCGACTCGTTCAAAGCCCAGAGCGCCATGGCGAAGGCGCCGCTCACGCCGATGGCGGGGGCGCCTCGCACAGCCAGCGTCTTGATGGCTGCAACCATGTGGGCATGCGTGCGGCAGCACAGCACGTCGTCGCGCAGGGGAAGCTTGGTCTGGTCGACCAGGAACGCGCACTCGCGCCCGTCCTCGTCGGCTCCCCACCACAGCGTGCGCGGCAGCCCGTCGGTGCAGCTGCCCGCCGCCGGAGCCGCGCCGTAGCAGCCATCCTCCAAGTTCATGTCGCAGCCAGCCACGGCCTACAGCGCCTTGATGAGCGCGTCGGCGAACTCCGAAGTCGAAACCGAACCCTCGGTCGACCCGGTGATCGTGCGCTTGATGTCGTAGGTTACGTCGTTACCCGCGCCGATGACCTTGGCAATCGCGTTGAACACGCGCTCCGAGGCCTCGCGCTCGCCGATGTGCCCCAGCATCATCACGGCGGAGAGCAGGATCGCCGTGGGGTTGGCCACGTTCTGCCCCGCGTGGATGGGAGCCGAGCCGTGCACCGGCTCGAAGATGGCGCAGTCGTCGCCGATGTTGGCGCCCGGGGCGATGCCCAGGCCGCCGATCAGGCCGGCGCAGAGGTCGGACACGATGTCGCCGTACAGGTTGGGCAGCACCACCACGTCGAACGTTTCAGGATGCAGCACCAGACCCATGCAGGTGGCGTCCACGATACGGTCCTCGAAGTCGACCTTGCCCTCGTACTCCTTGGCAACCTCGCGGGCCACATGCAGGAACAGGCCGTCCGAGAACTTTTGGATGTTGGCCTTGTGCACCGCGGTCACGAGGTGCCTGCCGTTGGCGATGGCGTACTCGAAGGCGAACTTCACGATGCGCCTGGTGGCAAACACCGAAATCGGCTTGATGGAGATGCCCGAGTCGGGGCGGATGTCGCCGGCGCCGGTCTTGGAGATGAAGTCGATCAGCTCCTTGGTCTCGGCCGCGCCCTCCTCGAACTCGATGCCGGCGTAGAGGTCCTCTGTGTTCTCCCTCACCAGCACCACGTCGACGTTGTCGTACCTGGCGCCGGTGCCGGCGATCGACTTGCACGGGCGCAGGTTGGTGTAGAGGTCGAGCTGCTTGCGCAGGGCCACGTTCACCGAGCGGAAGCCGGTGCCCACGGGGGTGGTGATGGGGCCCTTGATGGCGATCTTGTTCTTCTTCACCGACTCGATCACGTAGTCGGGAAGCGGGGTGCCGTACTCGTCCATGAGGTGGGCGCCCGCGTCGGCGGTCTCCCACTCGATGTCCACGCCGGTGGCGTTGACCACCTTGACCATCGCGTCCGAAATCTCGGGGCCGATGCCGTCTCCCGGAATCAGCGTAACCGTGTGCTTTGCCATTGCTGTGTTCTCCTTATCGCTAACTCTCTGCCGCCCGAGCACGCGCTGCGGCACGCACCGCATCCCGCCCGCGCGCGGCCATCCACTAGGCCTTGCAGGCCTCGACGATTGCCGTTGCCTTGTTCTTGAGCGCGCCCTTGCCGTTGCTGGCATCGAACTTCATCCTGGCGGCCAGCTTCTCCTTCACGTCGGCCGAAGCGTTGCTGCGCCCGAAGGCGATCAGCTCGCCCAGCATGTCGGGAAACTCCAGGTCGCCGTGGTAGCACTGGATGGCCTCGTCGATGTTGGGCCACACCTTCTCCGACACCTCGGGCGCGGTGGCGCCCATCGCGCACAGGAACTTGAATGCTGCCAGCCTCGCCGGACCCGACTCCTCGTCCCACAGCGAAATCTCGGCTCCATCGATGCCCGGCAGGCACTTGTCGGCGCAGATGCCCACCATGTTGTAGAGGGCGTCGAGCACCTCCCAGCGGGTCTGGGCCTCGGGCCTGTGAAGGGCGTCGAGCAGGTGGTCGACGCTGGGCTCGAGAACCTCGGGCTTCTCCTTGGAGATGAGCGCGACTATCGTGGCGCAAAACTGCCTGGCGCGGCGCATCTCGCCGCAGAGGCTGTCGATGATGGCATCGAGGATCGTGGGATCGTCGAGCGCGCGCTCGACGTAAACCGACTTGTCGATGGAGGGATCCACTATCAGGTGCTTGCGCCCGTCCTCGCTCTCGCTCACCACGGCGGTGTCGTACACGACCTTCGTGCCGCCCGACTTCGATCCGCTGCTCTTGCTGGTTGCCATCTCTATCCTCCTTCTGTTTCCCATATCCAGCTGCGTCGGGCTAACGCCCAGCCGCAGCCCGCTTCGAACCCCTACAGGTTGAAGCCGTTGTACTTCTTGAAGTGCTCGGCCAGGCCGCCGTCGTGCAGCAGCGTGGCCATCACGGGAGGCAGTGGTGCGAACGGGATCTGGGTGCCCTTGGTGAGGTTCGAGATCTGGCCGCCCTCGAGGTCGATGTCCAGCTCGTCGCCCTCGTCGATGAGGTCGGTGTCGCACTCGACCACTGGCAAGCCGGTGTTGATGGCGTTGCGGTAGAAGATGCGCGCGAACGACTTGGCCACCACGGCCTTGGTGTTGGAGTGGATGAGCACCAGCGGAGCCTGCTCGCGGCTCGAGCCCATGCCGAAGTTCTTGCCAGCCACCAGGATGCCGCCGTTGGGAGACACCCTGTCGTAGTAGTTGGGGTCAAGCTCCTCCATGGCGTGGTGCGCCATGTCGTCCATGTCGTTGGACTTGAACTTGTACTTGCCCGAGATGATGTAGTCGGTGTTCACGTCGTCGCCGAACTTGAATGCCTTTGCCTTGAGGTCCATTTGCGCAATCCCCTCCTAGTTCATGTAGTTGCGGGGGTCTGCAATCTGCCCCTCGATCATCGATGCCGCCACGGTTGCAGGAGAGCCCAGGTAGATGAAGGCGTTGCTGTTGCCCATCCTGCCCTTGAAGTTGCGGTTGGCGGTGGAAATCACGTTCTCGCCGTTGGAGGGCACGCCGTTGTGGGTGCCCACGCAGGGGCCGCAGCCGGGGGTGACCACGCATGCGCCGGCCTCCACCAGGGTCTTGATGTAGCCCTTGTCCATGGCCTCCAGGTAGATGTCCCTCGAAGCGGGAGCCACCACGAGCCTGCACTTGGGGTTGACCTTCTTGCCGGCCAGCACCTGCGCGGCGATGCCGAGGTCCTCCACGCGCCCGTTGGTGCAGGTGCCGATGAAGCCCTCGGCGATGGGCAGGCCCAGCACGTCCTCGATGGGGCTAACGTTGTCCACCGAGTGCGGCTTGGCGATCTGCGGGCCGATCTTGGCGGTATCGATGTCGATGGTGTCGCAGTACGCCGCATCGGCATCGGGCTCTATGGGGTTGGGCACCCTGTCGCCGCCGCGCGATGCGAAGAAGTCCAGCGTCTTCTGGTCGGCCTTCATCAGGCCCGCCTTGGCGCCCACCTCGATGGCCATGTTGGAAATGGTCATGCGGGCCTGCACCGAAAGCTCCTCGATGGCCTGGCCGTGGAACTCGAGAGCCTTGTAGGTTGCGCCGTCTGCACGCAGGAGGCCTGCGAGATACAGGATCATGTCCTTGGAGAACACGCCCTTGGAAAGGCTGCCGTTGAAGTTGACCCTGATGGTCTCGGGCACTTTGAACCACAGCTTGCCGGCGATCATGGCCGCCGCGCCGTCGGTAGAGCCCACGCCGGTGGAGAACACGTTGAGCGCGCCGTAGGTGCAGGTGTGCGAGTCGCATCCCACCACGAGGTCGCCGCAGGTGATCTTGCCCGACTCGGGCACCAGCTGATGGCACACGCCGCAGCCCCAGTCGTAGATGGTGATGCCGGTCTTGTCGCCGAACCTGCGCATCTTGTCGTGGATGGCCGACACGCCCTCGAGAGGCGACGGGCACGAGTGGTCCATCACCATGGCCACCTTGCCGTTGTCGAACACCTTGCCGCCCGACATGTTCTCGATGGCGTCGATCGCCAGAGCCGAGGTGCCGTCCTGGCTCATCGCGAAGTCGATGTCGGCGATCACGATGTCGCCGGCCTTGGCATCTTGTCCGCTGTGGTTGGAGAAAATCTTCTCCGCTATGGTCTTGCCTATCTCGATCATCCTCCTCCTGAAGCTGAGGGCGCACGTCTCGCGCCCCAAAGAATCCGCTCTCCTGGTTCGGCAGCCATCCAGCCCGTCTCCAACGGTGCAGATGGCAAAGCCCGGCACGGCGTGCCGGAGCCGATACTCTCCCGCTTATGGAATCTACATGGGAATTATTTCGAGCCTGTTTCGAAAAAGGGCGCACTAAGGCCAGTTTCGAGTTTGCTCGGTAACAGTCTACTCCCCAGCGGGGCGCACCTTGCCGGCGGGCACGCCCGATGGCGCGGTGCGCGTGACGATGTAGCAGTGGTGCACCTTGCGGTTGCGCTCGAAATCTTCGGGGATCGTGCGCGCGCTTATGTCCTCGAGGGCCACGCCCGCACGCGCGAGTGTCTCGAGGTCGGGCTTGAATCCGCGCAGGTTGCAGCAGAACACCGCCTTGCCCTCGGGAGCCAGGATCCTGGACACCCCGATGAGCAGCTCGGCGTGGTCGCGCTGCACGTCCCACGATCTGGAACCCATCTTCTTGGAGTTGGAGAAGGTGGGCGGGTCCACGTACACGAGGTCGTATCTCTTGGAAGAGTGGCGCGTGTCGCTCACCCACGACAGCACGTCGGCGCGCTCGAACGTGTGCTCGTCTCCCTTGAGGCCGTTGGCGCGCATGTTCTGGCGCGCCCAGTCGAGGTAGGTCTGCGACATGTCCACGGTGTGGGTCGACGCCGCCCCGCCCGCGGCCGCGTACACGGTGGCGGTGCCTGTGTAGGCGAACAGGTTGAGGAAGCTCTTGCCCGCGGCCATCTCTTCGAGAAGCGCCCTGATGGGACGGCCGTCCAGGAAGATGCCTGTATCGATCTTCTGCTCGAACGACACCAGGAAGCGGTGTCCGCCCTCCTCGATGGTGCGCAGGCGCGGAGCGTCGCCGCCATCGCGGGAGGCGCCGTATTGCGAGCCGCCCTTGGACTTGAGGCGGCGCTTGAAGAACACGTCGCCCGCGCCCAGGTCGAACTGTTCTCGCACCACGTTCACGGCGCTCGCGGCACGACGGGCCGCCACCTCGGAATCCACCGTCTTGGGAGGCGCGTACTCGCACACGTATGCCCAGCGCCTGCCCGCGTCGCGGCCGGCGCCCTCGTAGAGGTCGACCGACAGCGCGAAGTCGGGAAGGTCGGCATCGTAGACGCGGTAGCAGCTCACGCCGGTGCGCCTGGCCCACTTGCCACGGTGCTTGGCCATCTTGCGGAGCCTGTTGGCAAATTCCTGCGCTTGCGCGTCGATGGTCTCGGGCGAAGCGGAGCCGGCGGCCTTGCCTGTCCCTGAGCAGCCCGCTGCAGATGCGGGCTTGCCGCCCTTGCCGGCGGCCTCCGGGCGCTGCGCGTCCGCGCTCTTCGCAGCCGCGGCCGCGACCTCGCGGGCCGACGGATATGCCCTGATGCTCACCTCGATGGGTCCGTTGAAGGTCTCGACCGTCTCGAACGGCTCGCGCCCCAGCGCGAAGTCGGCCGCGGCATCGGGCACAACCACGGCCATGCGCCATCCGTCGCCGCACGAATCGGCCAGGCTGCGCATGGCGCCCAGCAGCGACGGCAGCTGGCTTGCGCTCATGATCCTCTCGCCATATGGAGGGTTGGCCGCCACCAGTCCCAGGTCGGCGGCACCCGGAATCCGCAGGTCGGCGATGTCGTGTCTGGCCACCTGCACCTTGCCCGCAAGCCCCGCGCTCTTCACGTTGGCGAGCGCCGAGCCCACCGCCACCTTGCTCACGTCGCTTGCCAGCACGCGCGGCATGCGGGCCACTCCCGCCTCGGCGCGCTCGTCGGCCTCGTCGATCAGCGAATCGAACGTTGCGGGGTCGAACTGCGCCCAGCCCTGGATGCCCCACTTCTCGCGCGAGATGCCGGGCGCCATGTCGGCGGCGATCATCGCGGCCTCTATGGCCAGCGTGCCGCCACCGCAGAACGGGTCGCAGAACTCTCCGCCCTCGCGGGCTATCTGGTCCCAGCCGGCGCTCAGCAGTATCGCCGATGCCAGCGTCTCCTTGATGGGGGCCTCCACCTGCCCGTGCTGGTGCCGAAAGCCGCGTATGTGCATGGGCTTGCCCGAGAGGTCCAGCGACACCGTGGCCCTGGCCTTGTGCACGTTCACGCTGATGCCCAGGTCGGGGTCCTTCACGTCCACCGAGGGGCGCCAGCCGGCGCTGGCCTGCAGCTTGTCGCAGATGGCGTCTTTCACGCGCTGTTGCACGAAATGCGAGTTGCGGAGCGAGTCGTTCGAGCCTTTGGCAAACACGGCGATGGTCGAGCCGGGCGCGATGTGCTCGCCCCAGTCGATGGAGCGGCACCCCTCGTAGAGCGCGTCTGCACTCGAGGCGTCCACGCGCTCGAGCACCATGGTGAGCCTGCTCGCGCATCTGAGCCACAGCAGGCATCGGCAGGCCTGCTCGATGGTGGCTCTAAACGAAACTCCCGATGGAAGCGGCCTGGTGCCCGAGATTCCAAGCGCCGACAGCTCTCCGGCCACCATGCCCGAAAGCCCCTTTGCGCACGATGCGAAAAATTCGGCCTTGCCGTAGCGGTCGAGTTCCATCCTACTGAGCGCCCTTGCCCTTCACGGTGCGGGCGATCTTGTCGCCGATGCTCATCTGCTCGCGCCTGTCGGGACCCCAGAACACGGCTGCCACCATGCCCGGACCCACGTGCGAGCCGATCACGGGGCCGATCTTGCAGTCCACTTCCACCGCGCTCTCGCGCTTCTCGAACATGCCCTTCAGGGTCGACATGTCGCGCTCCGACATCGAGTTGCCGTACACCACGAGCGGGTTGTCGGACTCGAGGATGTTCTCGTTCATGAGCTTGGCGATGGCCTTGATCGACTTCTTGCGTCCGCGCACGAGGCTGTGCACGGCCAGGTGTCCGCTCACGTCGAAGGTCAGAATCGGCTTGATGTCGAGCTTGGCGCCCAGCGAGGCCGCAGCCGGGGGAATCCTCCCGCCGCGCTTGAGGCTCTCGAGGCTGTCCACGGTGAACATGCCGTGGATGAACCACCTGGCCTCCTCGGCCCACTCCGCAAGCTCGCTGGCGCTAAGCCCGTTGTTGCGCTGCTTCACGGCCTCGAGCACGAGGAATCCCTCGGCCACCGAGGCCAGCAGCGTGTCCACCGCGTATATCTCGGCTTCGGGGTACTTCGCGCGCACGTCGTCCAGCACGTTCTGCACCGTGTCGAACGTGCCCGAAAGCCCCGAGGTGAAGGCCAGGTACACGGTCGGGATGCCCTCCTGCGCCATGCGCTCGAAGGTCTCGTACAGCTCGGTGATGGGAATCTGCGCGGTCTTGGGCTGCTCGCCCTTCTCCATGAGCTTGTAGAACTCCTCGTTGGACATGCTCTGCCCGAAGTCGTCGGTGTGGGTCCCGTCGGACATCTCGAACGGGAAGCACAGGACGTCTACGCCCATCGATTCCACGGTCTCGTATGGCAGGTCGCAGCAGGAGTCGATGACGATCCTGCATTTGTGTCTTGGCATCATAGCTTTAGAGTGCCTCTCCAAATCCGGGGGTCGACGCGCCAGCGCCGAGGTGGCATTGCGTAAACGTCTATGTTACATCCGCTATTCGTGCTCGGCTACCAGACGGTCGCGGGTTTCCAGCAAGTTGGTGTCGAGTCCGACGGGGTAAACGCCGGGGTTCATGAAGCGCAGGCACGACTCGTCGATCCTCGACATCTCGTCGGCCACCCTTGCGCGCGCAGCGTGGCAGTCGTGGTCGAGCGGCACCGACTTGCCTCCGCGCACCAGCGGCACCAGCACGTTTTGCGCCTCGAACTTCGAGAGGTCCTTGCGCAGCGCGTTGTCGAACGGGTGGAAGATCTTGGTGCCGGGCTGGCCCGCGCTCATGTCGTACACCATGTCGCCGCGGTACATACCGTCCTCGTCCCGGAATCGCAGGATGTCCAGCACGCCGGGCAGCGTGCGCTTGCCCTGCTGGCCCGAGAGCTTGATCTTGGGTTCCCACGGCTGGTCGGGCGACTTGCGCAGGGCCGACATCTTGTACACGCCGCCCAGCGCCGGCTGGTCGTAGGCGCACGCCAGCTTGGTGCCCACTCCGTAGGAGTCGATGCACGCGTTCTGCGACTGCAGCGACGCGATGGTGTATTCGTCGAGGTCGTTGGTAGCCACCACGCTCACGTAGTCCAGCCCCGCCTCGTCGAGCATCTTGCGCGCCAGGCGCGTGCCCCATGCGAGGTCGCCCGAGTCGATGCGGATGCCCAGCAGCTTCTCGCCGCGGGCCTCCATCTCCTTGCCCACGATGATGGCGTTCTCGAGGCCGGTGGGAATGTCGTAGGTGTCTACCAGCAGGATGCAGTTGTGGGGCATGGCCTCGGCGAACGCTCTGAAGGCCTCCAGCTCGGAGTCGAACGACATCACCCACGAATGTGCATGCGTGCCCGACACGGGAATGCCGAACACCTGCCCGCACAGCACGTTGGACGTGGACGCGCAGCCGCCGATGTAGGCCGCCCTCGATGCACGGAGGCCGCCGTTGGGGCCCTGTGCGCGGCGAAGCCCGAACTCGGCCACCGGCCCCTTGGCCGCATAGCACACGCGGGCCGCCTTGGTGGCCACCAGCGTCTCGAAGTTCACGGCGTTGAGCAGCGCCGGCTCCACCAGCTGGCAGTCGATCAGCGGGCCCTTGACCCTCACGATGGGCTCGTAGGCGAACATCACCGTGCCCTCCAGCGGCGCGTCGATGTCCAGCGTGAGCCTGTACCCGCGCAGATGCTCCAAGAATCCCTTGTCGAAGAGGGGCTTGCCGTTGCCGGCGTTGATGGAGCCCAGATAGTCGATGTCCTCGTCGGTGAACTCGAACTCGTCGATGAGCTGCGCCAGGTGCTCCATGCCGCAGGCTATGGAGTAGCCGCCGCCAAACGGGTTGTTGCGATAGTGTGCGTAGAAGCAGGCCTCGGCCCCCTCGAGCCCCTGCTTCCAGTATCCCTCCGACATCGTGATCTCGTAGAGGTCGGTGAGCAGAGCTGAGTTTTCCTTCATTGCGATGCGCCTCCCGGGCTTGTTGTCTCGCCTTTGCAGCCTTTAGGCTCGTGCCGCTCGGCTGCCCTATGCCTTAAACGGGCACCTACTCCGCCTTGGGCTGGCCACCCTGGCCCGACTGGCCTCCAGACGTCCTCCTGGGCCTGCGGCTCTTGCTCCGGTTGCCCGAGCCTGCGTTGCCGCCGCCCGGCTGCTGGCCGCCCTTCGACTGATGCTGTCCATGCTGCGTATGCTGTGCTTGCGCGCCCTCGTGGGCGTGGTTCTGCCCGCCGCCGCGCCTGCGCCTGCGGCTGCCGGAGCCCTGCTTCGAACCGCTGCCGTTGCCGCCCTTGCCGGCGGACTGGCCATCGTTGGGATTCTGGATGTTGGAAGAATGCTGCCCCGGGCGCTGCTTGTGCTCGCCGTTGCCGCCCTTTGAGCGCTGCTGTCTGGGCTTGCCGCCGCCTTCGCCGGACGAGGCGTTACCACCGCCCGAGCCCTTCTTCCTGCGGCTCTTCTGCTTTCCGCCCTCCGAGTCCTTCCTGTGGCCCTGCTCCTCGGCGTTGGCAGCCTCGCCCTTCTTGCCCCCGCGCCTGCGACGGCGCTTGCTCTTGGAAGCCTCTTCCGATGCCAGCAGCTCCTCGACCGGCACCTCGAAGCCCTTGTCCTTCACCAGCGACGACGGGGCGCATTCCAGGAAAGCGTCCTCGCGCACCACGGTGGGCTTGGGGGTGTCCTTCTCGGGGTCCTTCTCCATGCCCTCGAGCGGCACGTAGAAGTTCTCGTCGCCCTCGACCATCCTCACCCGCACAAGCTCCTTGGGGGTGTTAAGCTCGACTACCTTGGCATCGCCTGCAGGCGTGCTCACGATGGTGCCCACCTTGGGCGCCCTCGACTTGAAGTCCTTGTAGGCCTCGCTCTCGTAGCGCAGGCAGCACATCAGCCTTCCGCATGCGCCCGACACCTTGGTGGGGTTGAGCGGCAGGTCCTGGTCCTTGGCCATCCTGATCGACACCGGCTGGAAAGCGCTGCTCATGCGCACGCAGCACAGCATCTCGCCGCAATGGCCCAGGCCGCCCACCAGACGGGCTTCCTCCCTCACGCCGATCTGCCTCATGTCCACGCGTACATGCAGCGTGGATGCCAGGTCGCGCACGAGGTCGCGGAAGTCGACCCTGTCCTCGGCCGAGAAGTGGAAGATGGCCCTGTCGGCGTCCAGCATGTACTCCACGTCCACCGGCTTGATGTCGAGCTTGCGCTTGGTGGCCAGCTCGCGAAACGTCCTCTTGGCCTCGGCGCCCTTGGCCTGAAGCTCCTCGAGCTTCGCGTAGTCGGCGTCGTCGGCCACGCGCAGGATCGGCTTGAGCGGAGCGCGCAGGTTCTTCTCGCACTGCTCGTCGATGTCGAACGGGTCGTCTTCCACCCATCCGAACACCTTGCCGTTCTCTCTGGCAACCACTACCCAATCGCCCGGCACGGGGTCGGAACCCTCGTAGGTAAACCAGTAGGTTTTGGGGTTGTACTTAAATCTGATGGGAACTACCCTAGTCATTCAAGGCCTTCCTAATATCGAAAAGCATCGTCTCCAAGACGAGCTGGGGGGTAACGTTTCTGGCGATCCTGCCGGCGGCTTTGTCTACCGCGCGCAGGCCCGCGACGAATTTCTGAGCGTCCATGCTGGACGCGGTCAACTCTATAGTGTAATGGCAATCGGCGTTTACCATGAGGTTGGTGCCGCCAATAGCCACCGCGGCGCAGTCGCGAATCCACGACCTCGCCACTGCGAAAACCTCGGCCAGACCCTTTCGCTTGAGCGACGAGATGGCCCTCTTCTGCTGCTCCTCGATGTGCTTGAGCGCGCCGGGCGACATGAACTCCTCGTTCTGCTCGCGCTGAGAGGCGTACTTCGACTTGACCTCGCCGGTCTGCAGCTCCACGGCGTCCATGAGGCGTTTGGCCGCATCCACCACGTCGCCGGCATCCATCGAGGCGATGCGCTCGAGCACTTCTATGGCGGTGCTGCGAATCTGCTTCTGCGAAGGCGAGTTCACGTACTCGCAGGCCGCCTTCGTCGAGCCGCTCGACGCCGCGAGCGCGATCTGGGCGGTCTGCTCGTCGGCGCCGGTCTGCCTGCGCACGAGGCCTATGGCCTCCTCGTCGGGAATCTTGCGAAACACCAGCGTCTGGCAGCGCGACACCAGGGTGGGCAGCACCGCGTCGCGCGACCGCGCCATGAGCACGAAGCTGGTGTCGGGCAGAGGCTCTTCCAGCGTCTTGAGAAACGCGTTGGCCGACGCGCTGTTGAGCAGGTCGGCCCTCGCGATCACGAACAGCTTGTGGTTGGCCCGGATCGGAGTGCGCACTGCGTCGGCGTTGAGCTGGCGGATCTGGTCGACCTTGTATTCGCGCACGCCATCGGGCTCGAGCCAGTGCACGTCGGGATGGGTCGAGCGCTGGATGCGCCTGCAGGTGTCGCATTCGCCACAGCCTCCGAGAGGGCACAGCAGCGCCTTGGCGAGCGCCATGGCCACCTCGGTCTTGCCCGAACCCACGGGTCCGGCGAACAGGTACGCGTGCGAGAGCCTGTCCTCGCGGTGGGCCTGCGCCAGGAACCTGGACACCTGCGACTGGCCCATTATCCCCTCGAAGGGGTTGGCCAGCTCGCCCTTCGCGTCGTCTCGTGTGTTCCTAGGCATCACGCCACCTCGCACGTCTTCTATCCCAGCAGGTCCTGCAGCTCGGCCATCACTGCCGCATAGGTTTCCTCGACATCGCGGCGCATCGCCACGCGGCGCACACGGTCGGGGTTCTCTCGCGCGACGGTCTCGAACGCTTCGCCGACGCGCTGGTGAAACTCCATCGGCTCGCTCTCCAGCCTGTCGGCTCCGCCATCCAGGCTCCTCGCGGCATCGAGCGCCTCGGCGGTGTCGCGCACCATGAGTATCGTCCTGTCTATCGCAAGGCCGTCCACGGCCACGGCATCCACGGCCTCCACGACCTGACGGCCCAGACCCCTTGCATATCCTTGATAAGCCACGGTGGAATCGTTGAACCTGTCGCATATCACGACCTTGCCGGCCTGCACCGCGGGCATCACGACCTCGTGCACCATCTGCGCACGTGCGGCCTCGTAGAGCAGAAGCTCGGCCCTCGGATCCATGCCGGCGTTGCCGCAGTCGAGCAGCACCGCGCGGATCTGCTCCCCCAGCGAAGTGGAGCCGGGTTCGCGCAGCAGCAGCACCTCGCGCCCCTGGTCGCGCAGGCGCTCGGCCACAAGGCGCACCATCGTGGACTTGCCGCAGCCCTCGCCGCCCTCGAATGTGATGAACACACCCCTGGGCGCAGGCTGGTGGCTCTCCCGGGCGGCAGCATCGTTCGTCGCGTCGCGCGTCACCGCTTCTCGCCGCCTATCGTGGCGAAGAGGTCGCGGCCCTTGGAGTCGATGGCCACGAAGGCCGGCAGGTTCTCCACCTCCAGCTTGGTGAGCGCCTCGGCTCCAAGCTCCGGCCAGGCCACCACCTCTGCCGACTTCACGCACTTGGCCAGCAGCGCCGCCACGCCTCCGACGGCAGTGAAGTGCACCGAACCCGTTTGCGCGCAGGCCTGCGCGATCGCAGGCGAGCGCTTGCCCTTGCCGAGGGTGGCCACGATGCCGGCTTCGTATAGCGCGGGCGAAGCGAAGTCCATCCTCGAGGCCGTGGTCGGACCCACCGAGCCGAGCGGCCTTCCTGCAGCAGCCGGAGAGGGCCCTGCATAGAACAGCATCTGGCCGGCGAGGCCGAACGGCAGCTCTCCGCAAGCTTCCAGATGCTCCATCGTCTTGATGTGCCCCGCATCGCGCATCGTGTATATCGTGCCGCTCAGAAGCACGCTGTCGCCAGCCTCCAGCCCTGCCAGCTCTTCGCGCGTTGCAGGAATCTCGATCTGCACGCTCATCGCGCATCGCCTCCCGCAAGCTCCATCGATGCCGAGCGCATCGCGCAGCATCCCATGTTGATTGCCAGGGGAAGCGCGGCGATGTGGCATGCGGCGGTGTTGACCTTCACGGCCAGCGCCGTGGTGTCCCCGCCAAGCCCAGCAGGCCCCACGCCCGTGGCGTTGACCTCGCGCAGCAGCTCCTCCTCGAGCTGGCGCACCTTGGGGTCGGCGTGCTGCTTGTCCACGCGGCGCAGCAGCGCCTGCTTGGCAAGGCCGCCCACCTTGTCGAAGGTGGCGCCTATGCCTATGCCGATCACCAGGGGCGGGCATGCGGCCGAGCCCTTCTCGCGCACGCATGCCAGGACCTCGGCCTTTATGCCCTCGTATCCGGCTCCCGGCGGCAGCATCACCACGCGCGAAGCGTTGTCGGAGCCACCGCCCTTTAGCATCACGTGCAGGGTCGCGCCCCTGCCGGGCCGAAAGCCCACCTGCACGAACGCCGGAGTGTTGTCGCCGGTGTTGGAGCGGTCGAAGAACGCATCGGCCAGCAGGCTCTTGCGCAGCTTGCCCATCTCGTAGGCGCGGGCCACGGCCCCGTCCACCTCCGAGAAGATGTTGGCGGGCAGCTGCTCTTCGACGCCCACCTCCAGGTACACCCACACGGTGCCGGTGTCCTGGCATATGGGCACGTGGTCGGCCCGCGCGATGTCGTCGTTCTCGATCATCATCTGCAGGATCGAGCGGGCGCGCTCCGAGCTCTCGCTCTCAAGCGCCCTCTCGATGCCCACGCGCACGTCGCCGCGAAGCTGCGTGGCGATGGCGGGAATGCACTTCTCCACGGCATCGGCCACGCCACGCGCGGTGAGCGATTCGAAAGTATGGGGAACCTCCAGCACCATTGCGACGTCCGCCCTAGAGCTTGGCGATCGACTCTGCGATGGAAGCCGCAGAGTCCTTGATGGCCTTCGCATCCTCGTCGTCGAGGTCCAGCTCCACGATCTGCTCGATGCCGTTCTTGCCCAGCTGCACCGGCACGCACATGTACACGCCGTCCACGCCGTACTCGCCTTCCAGCAGAGCGCAGACGCTCATGGTCTCGTGCGAGTCTGTCACGATGGCGCGCACCATCTCGGCGATGGAGGCTCCGGGCGCGTAGAACGCCGAACCCGTCTTGAGGTACTCCACCACCTCGGCGCCGCCGTTGACGGTGCGGGCGCAGACCTTCTCGATCTGCTCGGGGTTCAGCACCTCGGTGAGGGGCTTGCCCGCCACGGTGGAGTGCTTGGCCAGCGGCACCATGCCCTTGCCGTGCGCGCCCACCACGAGGGCCTCGATGTCGTTGATGTCGGCGCCGGTCTCCTGCTCGATGGCGTAGGCGAACCTCGACGAGTCCAGCACGCCGCCCATGCCGAAGATGCGCTCCTTGGGAATGCCCGACTTCTGGTGGGCCAGATACACCATCACGTCGAGCGGGTTGGTCACGCAGATGTAGATGGCGTCGGGCGACACCGCCTGGGCCTGCTCTATCACCGACGACATGATCTTGGAGTTGGTGTCCAAGAGGTCCTCGCGGGTCATGCCGGGCTTGCGGGCGATGCCCGCGGTTATTACCACGATGTCGCTGTTGGCGGTGTCGGCGTAGTCGTTGGTGCCGGTAACGGTGGGGCCGAACTTCTCAACCGACCTCATGTGCATCATGTCGAGGGCCTTGCCCTGCGGGATGCCCTCCACCACGTCGATCAGCACCACGTCGGCAAGTCCCTTGAGGGCGATAAGCTCGCCCGCCGTGGCTCCCACGTTGCCTGCTCCAACTATCGTGACCTTCGGATAACCCATCTCAACATCTCCTCGAAAAGCATGTGTCCTATATGTCTGGGAGCCGCTTGGCTCGAAGCTCGCGGCCCCCTGGTTGCCTTGTTTCGCCCTCCGGCGCCTTGCCTACTCCGCCTTTGCGGCGGCCTTCTTGGTCGCGGTCTTCTTCGCCGCCGGCTTCTTGGCGGTCGACTTCTTGGCGGTAGTCTTCTTCGCGCCGGCCTTCGCGCCCTTGGCCGTGTCGTCCTTGCGGTTCTTCTCGCACTCCATGTTGGGGCAGAGCTTCCACGGGCCTCGGGCCTTCTGCAGCACCACCAGCGGCGCTCCGCACAGCTCGCAACGCTCGCCCGTGGATTCGATGGCGCCCTCCCTGGGCAGCGGGTAGCTGGTGTTGCACTCGTCGTAGTTGGTGCAGCGTATGAACCTGTTGAGCGTCTTGGGGTTCTTCTGCGCGATGAGGTGCGAGACCTTGCCCATCTCCTCGCACGTCTTGCACAGGCCCACGTCTACCTTGGGCTCCTGGTTTGACACGCAGTGCGGGTCGATGCACATCTCGTATGGCTTGCTCCTGAAGGGCTGCACCCTGATCATGGCGCCGCCGCACTGCGGGCACCTGTTCTCGGTGGGAAGCAGGCTGCCCTTGTTGGGCACCGGGTAGGTTACGTCGCAGTCGGGCCAGCCCGAGCAGCCGATGAACCTCGACTTGGTCTTGGGCGAGTTCTTGAGCAGGAGGTCGTGCCCGCACTTGGGGCACTCGCCCACCTTGGCGTCGGCCTGCACGGCATCGGCCAGGGTGTTGCCCACCTCCTCGGCCTTGGGCATGAGCACCTCGATCACGTCGTCGAGCAGGTCGCGCGAATGCCCGACCACCTCGTCGAGGGTAAGCTCGCCCACCGATATCTTGCTCATCTCGTCTTCAAGCTCGGAGGTCATCGTGGGCGACACGATCCTGGGGGCAAACTCCCCCAGCGCGTCGATCACGGCGATGCCGAGCTGCGTGGGCTCGAGCGGGTTGTTCTGGATGTACTTGACTTGCTGCAGCCTCTCGATGGTGCTGTGCCTGGTGGACTTGGTGCCCAGCCCGCGCTTCTCCATCTCCTGGATCAGGCGGCCCTGCGAGTACCTCGCGGGCGGCTCGGTCTGCTTCTTGGCAAGCTCCGGATCCGAGAACGCCAGCACCTCGCCTTGCGCCACGGTGGGCAGCTCGTCTTCCTTCTTGGCGCCGTAGGGGTATATCTCGCGGAAGCCCGGGTCCACCACGGCATCGCCCTTGCCCACGAACTCCTCGCCCGCCACGTCGAGGCTCACCTTGGTGGCCTCTATCTCGGCAGGTCCCGACAGCGTGGCCAGGAAGCGCCTTGCTATCAGGTTGTAGAGCTTCCATTCCTCCGGCGACAGCATGTCCGAAGTGGCGCAGCGCACCGGGTGGATGGGCGGGTGGTCGGTGGTCTCGGTCTTGCCACGGGTCGCCGTGATCGGCCCTGCGGCCAGGAGCTTCCTGGCATAGGGCTCGTACACGGGATTGGCGGCCAGCATCTTCACGTTCTCGGCCAGGTCGATCGACTTGGGATACACGGTGTTGTCCACACGGGGGTACGAGATGAAGCCGTTCATGTAGAGCGACTCGGCGATGCGCATCACCCTTGCCGGCGTAAGGCCGATCGACGAAGCGGTGGTCTGCAGCGCCGTGGTCGAAAACGGAGTGGGCGGAGCCACCTTGCGCGTCTTCTTCTCAACCTGCACCACCTTGGCGGTGGTTGCGTCCTTCACCTTGGCGAAAGCCGCCTCGGCATCGGCCTGCGAGTCGAACCTGTCCTTGCGATGCGTTACCGCGAAGGCATCGCCCGCGTCGTTTTGGCACATGCCCTTTATGACCCAGTAGTCCTTGGGCACGAACGCCTGGCGCTCCTTCTCGCGCTCCACCAGTATGGCCAGCGTGGGGGTCTGCACGCGTCCGGCCGAGCGCGTGGTCGAAAAGCCGCTGCGCTTGACCGTGGTGAGGTACCTCGTGAGAGCCGCGCCCCACACCAGGTCGATCACCCTGCGCGAGTCGCCGGCGTTGGCCAGGTTGAAGTCCAGCTCCACCAGGTTGTCGAAGGCATGCTCGATTTCGCCCTTGGTGAGGGCCGAGTAGCGCGCACGCGAGATGGGAGCCTCGCTCACCTGCCGGATCATCGACACCGCGTCGGCGCCGATAAGCTCGCCCTCGCGGTCGAAGTCGGTGGCTATCACGATGGAGCTGGCCTTCTTGGCCAGGCTCTTGAGCGAGCGGATGATGCCCTTTTCCTGCGGGTACTTGACCACGGGCGCATACACCAGATACGGCAGCGCGGGAATGCGCCACGTGTTGAGCGCCACGCCCGTCTCGTCGAAGGGGCTGCGCTTCTTGAAGGGCGGCTTCTCCAGATGGTCGGGCACGCCTGGCGCGGGCACCTCGTTGCCGTCGGCATCGATGCCGTACCAGCCCTTACGCTTGCCGTACTCGATGCGGGTGGCGAAGTCCAGTCCCAGAATGTGGCCCCTAAGGCCGATCGTCACCCATTCCTCGCCCTTGTGGTTGAACCTGTACACCTGGGTATCGTACACCTTGTCGGCCTTGGCCGTGGTGTCGGCGAGCAGCTGGGCTATCTTGGTGGCCGCGTTGTTCTTCTCTGTAACTACCAGTATCAATTGAGGCCCCCGAACTCGGCGACCTTGGCATCGAGCCAGCCGCACCAGGCCTCCATCCCCGAGCCCTTGCTCGCCGATATCGGAAAGATCGGAGCCGTGGGGTTGAGGTCGTCGAGCGACTGGCGGAACTCGCGCTCGTCGAAGTCGAAGTACTCGATCACGTCGACCTTGCTCAGCACCACCGCGTCGGCCTCCTGGAAGATGGTCGGGTACTTGAGCGGCTTGTCGTGGCCCTCGGGCACCGAGAGCAGCACCACCTTGGCGTTCTCGCCCAGGTAGAAGTCGGTGGTGCACACGAGGTTTCCCACGTTCTCCACGAATATCACGTCGATGCTGGCCAGATCCAGCACGTCGAGCGCCTGCGAGATCATCTGCGACTCCAGGTGGCAGATGCCGCCGGTGTTGATCTGCACGCATGGGATGCCGGCATCGCGGATCTTTTCCGAATCCACCTTGCTGGCGATGTCGCCCTCGATCACGGCAAACGACAGCTTGTCGCGAAGGGCCTCTATGGTAGCCAATATGCTGGTGGTCTTGCCCGAGCCCGGGCTGGCCAGCACGTTGATCATGAACACCTTGTTGTCGTCCAGGCGCTTCCTGTTGGCGGCCGCGCCGGCGTCGTTCTTCTCCAGAATCGGTTTTCCGATGTCGAGTTTCATGGATATTCCTCTCGTTGCCCCAACGGCTATCGAGTTTACCACTCGAATCTTACCCAAATCTAAACGAATCCTTACCAGATCCTTACCATATGCTTAACAGGTTCTAACCCCAAAACACATCGGCAAAGACTTTCAGGAACCGCAAGAGGCACTGGCGCACGCGTAAAAGCGCACTTCGACGGCGCGTTTTGCACGCAGCTGCAACTTGCGAGCCTACTCGCCGGCCTCGTCTTCGTCGTCGGGAACGTCGGCCTCGATCTTGTCGATGAGCAGCTCCTTGCCGGCCACCATCGTGGTGTTGCCGCTGCCGCAATCGGGGCATTTCCTATGAAACGCGTCGTGCTCGAACTCGCATCCGCAGTCGGCGCACCTCGACCTGGGCTTCACGAACTCCATGTGCAGCTCGGCTCCCTCGCAGATGGTGCCGGGGGTCAGCGCCTCGAACGCGAACACCATGGCCTCGTCCATCACCTGCGCCATCTCGCCAACCAGAAGGTCCACCTCCAGCACGCGCGTGGCTCCAGCCTGGCTGGCGGCGTCTTCCACCGTCTTCAAGATCGAATCCATGAGGCTGAACTCGTGCATCTACATCTCCCCCTCTTCCTCTTGCGCCTGAGCGGCGATCCTCTTGCGCAGCACCATCTTCGCCATCGCCAGCGACACCTCGTACAGCGACACCATCGCGGCGAACAGCAGCATCATCGTTACCGGCGACGCATCGGGCGTCACGGCGGCGCACACCACCATGAGCACTATATATACGACCCTCCAGCTGCTGCGGAGCTTCTTGTAGGGCACGATCCGAAACACCAGCAGGTAGAACACCACCAGCGGCAGCTCGAAGGCCAGGCCGAACGACAGCTCGAACATCAGGATGAGGTTCACGTACGAATACGCGTCGGGAAACACCGTTGCAAAGTCGGCCGTCTGTCCCAGGAGCCAGCCGAACGCGGGGTCGAGGATCACGCAGTAGCAGAAGATCGCGCCCAGCACGAACAGCACCAGCCCCACGAAGAACGTGGGCACCACCCACTTGCGCTCGCTGGGCTTGAGCGCCGGGAGGAAGAAGGCGAACGTCTGCCAGATCCACACCGGTGCCGTGACGATCACGGCTGCCACGAACGCCACCTTGAACCTCAGGGTAAAGCCCCCCAGCGGGTTGAGCACGTTGAGCTGCGACGCGTCGCCGCCCGGAAGGTACTCCGCGATGGGGTTCATGAGAAACCAGATGAGCTGCGGCGTGAAGATGTAGATGGCAATCGTGGCCACCAGCAGCACCACGGCTACCACCGTGAGCCTACGGCGCAGCTCGTTCAAGTGGTCGAGAATCGGCATCTTGGCTTGCCCGATGGCCATGGCGTTGCAGGGCGCTCCCTACCGGGACGCGTCCTCTCCTCCCCTCGAGCTGCTGTCACCGTCGCCGCTTGCGCTGGCGGCATCTTCGCCGCTCTCGCCCGCCGCCTCCGCAGAGTCTTCGCCGGGGAAGAACCCGGTTTTCTTTCCGATGTCGTCGATCTTTTCCAGAGCCAGAAACGGGTTGGCAGAGGCCTCGCGGATGCTCTGCGGGTCCAGCCCCTCCTTCTTGAGGGTATCCTCCACCTTGTCCTGCGCGCTCTTGAACCTGTTGATGCCCTTGCCCAGCGACGACCCGAACTTGGGGAGCCTCTCCGGCCCCACGACAAGCAGGGCGAACACCAGTATGACGAGTATTTCGGCAGGACCTATGTTCATGCGTATCCTCGCGACGGGCGCAGCGCTAGTTGGACGACTCGGTCGAGTCGGAGCTGCTGCTCGCGTCCAGCACGGTGAGCATGTTCTGAGCTTCGGACTTGGCGCCCTTCTCGTCGTCGGGATCCAGCTCCACGGCCTTGTTGTAGTTCTCGCGGGCGAGGTCGTTCTGCCCGTCCTGATAGTAGACGGTGCCCAGCCTCGCGTACACCAGGGCGTTTTCGGGGTCGCTCTGCGCACACTTGGTGAGCACGTCGATGGCACTTGCGTTGTCGCCGGAGTAGAAGTACGCAGAAGCCTGGTTGATGGAGGCCTCGCTATCGGTGTTCTCCGCCAGGTAGCTGCTGTAGTTGGCCACCGCCTCCGAGAACAGGTCCTTGTATTCGCGCGACGAGGTCTTCTCGCCCGTCATCACCGCATAGGCCCAGTCGTAGTACAGGTCTGCCATGTTGAGGTACTGCGTGAGGTCGCTCGGATTCTCGTCGAGCTGCTGCTGGTATCCCTCGATCGCCGACTCGTAGGTGGAGTCCGTCGAGCTGGAGTTGTTGGACAGCATGAGCGCGGCGCTCGGAATGGCAAATGCCAGGATGAAGATCACCGAGAACACCACTGCGGCGATCTTCTTGGACCTCGCGGCAAGCTCCTGCTTCTTCTTGTACTTCTCGCGCTCTTCGCGCTCCTTGGACAGACGCGCTTCCTTCTCGGCGCTGCTCTTGGGAGCCGACTGCGCCATGCGCTTCTCGTGGTTGCTCTTGTTCTTGGAGGGGGTCTTCTTCTCTGCCAATTCCTTCTAGCTCCTTAGCTTCGCGCGCATCTCCTCGACGCGCTCGAACACCCTTTCCCAATCCACGTTGTGCATATGATCGCCATCGTAGAGAATCTTGCCGTCGATCATGGTGAGCAGGATGTTCTCCTGGTTTGCAGTGTGCACGATGGCCGAAACCGGATCGTGCGTAGGTATCTGATGGGAGTTGGACAGATTGATCGCGATGATGTCCGCCAGCTTGCCCACCTCGAGCGACCCCACCTTGTCGTCGATCTTCAGAGCACGTGCGGCACTCAGGGTTGCCAGCTCTAGCGTCTTGGACGTGCATAGGAAGTTTCTGGTATCGCGTGCGGTTGCGCGCTGCAGCATCATCGCCAGGCTCATCTCGGCGATGGGGTCCTGCACGTCGGATGCCGCAGGCGAGTCGGTTCCCAGGCCCACGCGAATGCCGGCCTTGAGGAACTTCTGGATAGGAGCCACGCCCATGCCCAGCTTGGCCGCGCAACGCGGGCACACGGCGATTGCCACGTCGTGGCTCGCCAGCGTGTCGATGTCGCGGGAGTCCACCTGGTTGCAGTGGATCGCGAGCACGTTGGGGGCGTCGAGCAGCTTCCAGTTGAGGATGTACTGCACGGGGCTTACGCCGGTGGCCAGCCACGCGGGCTGCTGGTCTTCCATCGAAAGCTCCGTGGTGTCCTCGTAAAGCGGGAACACCGGGGTGCCGTTCTTCACGAACGCGTACTCCTCGGAGCTGATGGCCAGGTGCAGCGCCACCGGAGTGCCGTCGGAGGCGTACTCCGCGATCTCGGGGAACACGCCGGGGTGGCAGGTGTAGAGCGAGTACGGCGCGATGCCCACCTGGATGAGGTCGGGGTTGGAGTTTTCCCTCCACCTCTCGATGTCGCGGTAGGCCGACTGCAGCACGTAGGGAATCTCGGCCTTCTCGTTGGTGCCCACCTCGCGGTACACGATGCCGCGCAGGCCGATGTCGTTGGCAGCGCGGAGGCTGGCGCCCGTGGGGGTAACGTCGGAGATAGTGGTGATGCCCGAGCGCACCGCCTCGAGCGCGCCGAGCAGGGCGGAATCGATCCAGTCCCTGTAGGCGAAGCGCTGCGCCTTCTTGGTGAGCTGCATCTTCCACTGCGCATAGGGCATGTCGTAGAGCAGCCCGCGCAGCGCCGAATACTCCAGATGGGTGTGGGCGTCCACAAATCCCGGCATGATGGCCGACACCCCGAAGTCTCTGACTTCCTCTTCCGGATACTTCGCGATAAGGGTGTTGGCATCGCCGATGTCGGCGATCTTGTTGCCCCTCACCAGCACTGCGCCGTTCTCTATATGAGGAGACGAGACCGGGATAACGTATCTTGCTGCAAGTAGCACGGCAGGTCCCCTTTCGGTATTCGCATCACATATGCATGCTGCAAGTTTGCATTGGTAGACTCACTATAACCGCCGCAGGGGCGTGTGCCGTCTACGAAAGCTGCGAAGGCACTAGCGCCGCAACCCTTTCGGCCAGCCAGTCGATGGTCTGCGGGCTGTTGTCGCGCAGCATCACGCACACGGCGCGACGGCCCGCATCGTCGAGAGCGGTGTAGTCGCCCTTGGCCTGCACGATGCCCAGGTGCGTGAGCGAGTAGCCCGCCCCGGGAATCTGCACCTCCTGGCTCTCGGGAGCCGCCAGCACCAGGTACACGCCCGAGTTGTAGCCGCCCTTCTGGAACTGCCCGATGGAATGCAGGTAACGAGGACCTATCTCCATGCATGCGGCGCAACCGCTCTTGATCGCCACGCCGTGGCGGATTCGCTCGAGGGCATCCGTCCTGCGTGCATCGAAGTAGGGTACGAACGCGTTGATGCAGAAGAAGTCGCCCTGCTTCATAGAACGCATCAGCATGTCGAGCACGTCGTCGAAGCTGGTCGGAACGCTACCGGCGCCCACGAGCGCCGACGACACGTCGAAGCCCGCCACCTCGCCATCTGCTAGCTCCACCGCAAAGCGCGTTGCCTCCGCGGCAACCGCGCCCGCTTCCGCGCAGCCCTCGCCCAGCATCTTCTTCACGGCCTTCTTGGTGCTCTCCACGTCGGGCTGGTCGAAGGGGTTGATCTGCGCCGCTGCGGAATACATCGACACCGCGTACTCCCACACGATCATGTGGCAGGCGGCATCGGTGGAAGAATCCATGGCCAGCTCGATGCACGGGTTGCCAGCCTCGCTGATGGCGGCGGCCTTCTGCGCCGAACCAAGCTGGTGGCCGTAGGAGTCGGCCTTGCCCTCGTCCACGCTCATGGTATACGCGAAGCACATGCGGTCGGAACTGCCCGCTTGCAGCACGTCCACGTCGTTCTCGGTGTTGGGGAGAATGCCCTTGCCGTCCTTGCCGGTAGACTCGGCAATGAGTTGCTCGAGCCACAGCCCGAACGACTCGCAGGACGGGCTGAACGCGAAGCACGCCTTGTTGCGCCCGGCTTCGTGGTTGTCGAGCATGAACGCCGCGAGCTTGAGCGCGGGGTTGTCGGGCGAATCGGTGGCGCACGCGGCCTCTGCCTTGGCGCAAGCCGCGACCAGCGACTCGAGGTCGATGCCCATGAGCGCGAACGGCACCAGGCCGAACACCGACATCGCCGAGAACCTGCCGCCCACGGTGGCCTCGCCGTTGAACACGGCGGCAAATCCCATGTCGCCCGCCATCGTCTCCAACATGCTGCCCGGGTCGGTAATGGCCACGCATCTCTTGCCGGCCGCTTCTTCGCCCAGGGCCTCGCACAGGCGGCTCCACAGGCACTTGAACACCGACATCGGCTCGAGCGTCGAACCCGACTTGGACGACACGATCACGATCGAGCTTTCGGGATTGACCCGATTCCAAACCCAGTCGAGATACTCCGACGACATCGAGTCCATCGTGTAGAAGCCGATGTCGAGCTTGGCCTCGGCGCGAAGCAGCTCCGCCATGGTCATGGATGCCTGGGTGGATCCGCCCTGACCCACCAGCAGCACGTCGGTAAGGCCCTCGGCGCGTGCGGCGCGGGCGAACTCCTCTATTTTCTCGATTGGAAACGGCGGATTGGAGCAAAGCGTGCTCCATCCCATGAACTTCGAGGCAAACTCGGCGGTTTCCTGCGAAAAGTCGAACAGCGAAGAATCCTTGGAAGCGAGCTTGGAGGCTGCCTTGCAGCCGATCAGCCTGTCCACGTTGGAGCTGGAGCCGACCTGGATCGAATCGTAAGACATAAAACACCTAAGCCTAAATTGTCGGATATTAAGCAAGAGGCCGGACAGGTCTCCCCGTCCGGCCTCTCGATAGCATGCTTGGGAGTTCTACTCCTCCGCAGCCTCGTCCTCTGCGGGAGCTTCCTCGGTTGCGGCCTCCTCAGCAGGAGCCTCCTCGGCAGCAGCCTCTTCTGCCTCGGCAGCAGCCTCTTCTGCCTCGGCAGCAGCCTCAGCCTCGACGTCGGCCTCGTCGGCGTCGAACTGGAACTTCTCGTTCAGCTCGTCGGCTGCCTTCTTCTCGGCGGCCTTGCCCTTGGGAGCCTTGTCCTTCTTCTCGGCCTTCTTGTCGGCAGCGCCCGTGGGGTTGGCCAGCGACTCGGTCACCATCTCCATGATCACCATGGTGGCGTTGTCGCCCTTGCGGTTGCCGAGCTTGTAGATGCGGGTGTAGCCGCCCTGACGGTCGGCGAACATGCCCTGCTCCACCTTCTCGAACACCTCGCGCACGATCTCCTTGTCGCCGAGCTTGGCGATAGCCAGACGGCGGGCATGAAGGTCGCCGCGCTTGGCCCAGGTGATGATCCTGTCCACGTCGCCGCGGATCTCCTTGGCGCGCGGAAGGGTGGTCTTGATGCGGTCGTTGGCCAGAAGCGCGACCACGAGGTTCTTCTTGATCGCCTTGGTGTGGCTGGCATCGGTGCCCAGCTTGCGACCCTTCTTGCGATGTCTCATAACACGTATCTCCTACTACTACAGTTTGAGCCCAAGGCCCATCGTCTGAAGCTTGTCCTTTACCTCTTCGATGGACTTGGCTCCAAAATTGCGAATGTTGAGCAAGTCGTTCTCGGAGTACTCCACCAGCTGGCGCACCGAATGAATTCCAGCGCGCTTCAGGCAGTTGTAAGAGCGAACCGAGAGGTCGAGGTCTTCCACCTGCTTTTCCAGCTCGAAGTTCTTCGAGGGTCCCTCGGGAGCAAAGATCGACTCCTGCGTGGACTCCTCGGTCTCGCCCTGGAGAGCCAGGAAGGCATCCATGTGCTGGGTGATGATCACCGCAGCGTTGCAGACCGCCTGGACGGGAGTGATCGAGCCGTTGGTCTCGACCTCAAGCACCAGTCGGTCGTAGTCGATGCGCTGTCCGTGACGGGTGTCCTCGACCTCCATGGCGCAGCGCTTGATGGGCGAGAACAGCGAGTCGGTGTGGATGATCCCGATCGGATCGTCCGGACGCTTGTTGCGCTCGGCCGCAACGTAGCCCCTGCCGCATCCGATGCGCATCGACATCTCGAGCGAGCCGCCATCCGAGATGGTGGCGATCTTCTGCTCGGGGTTGATGAGCTCGAACTCGGCCGGAACCTGGATGTCTGCGCCGGTAACCACGCACGGTCCCTTGGCCGAGATGGTGGCAACCGCCTCGTCGGCGGAAGCCACGGCCTGGAAGACCAGCGACTTGACGTTGAGCACGATGTCGGTTACATCCTCGACGATGCCCTCTGCAGCGGTGAACTCATGCTGCACGCCCTCGATCTGGATAGCGGTAACAGCAGCGCCGTTCAGAGACGACAGCAGCACGCGGCGCATGCTGTTTCCAAGCGTGGAGCCGAAGCCACTCTCGAGGGGCTCCACGATGAAGCGTGCAAGCGTGTCGTTTACAGACTCGACGTTTACCGTAGGTCGAACGAATTCTGACATTAAGCGGTGCCTCCTCTATCCGTCTATTACTTGGAGTAGAGCTCGACGATGAGCTGCTCGCGGATGTCAAGATCGATCTGGTCGCGGTTCGGCAGGCTCAGGACCTGTCCGGACAGCTTCTCGATGTCGACCTCGAGCCAACCGGGAACCTCGGTGCGCTCGTTGCTCACGAGCGACGACTTGATCACGAGCAGGTCCTTGGCCTTGGGGGCCACCTCGACGGTGTCTCCCTCGCGCACGCGGTAGGAGGGGATGGTGACCCTCTTGCCGTTCACAAGGATGTGGCCGTGACGCACCTGCTGGCGAGCCTCGTCGCGCGACTTGGAGAAGCCAAGGCGATACACGACGTTGTCCAGACGGCTCTCCAGGATGCGAAGGAGGTTCTCGCCGGTCACGCCGGGCTGGCGGTTGGCGATCAGATAGTAGCCATGGAACTGCTTCTCCAGAAGGCCGTAGATCCTCTTGGTCTTCTGCTTCTCGCGCAGCTGCATGCGGTACTCAGATTCCTTGGTGCGCTTCCTGCCGGCCTCGCCAGGGGCGTAGGGACGGCGCTCAAAGGCGCATTTGGCGGAATAGCAGCGGTCGCCCTTCAGGAACAGCTTGTTGCCCTCGCGGCGGCAGAGCTTGCAATCCGCACCGGTATAACGTGCCATAGTTGTGTCACCTTTCTAGAAACTAAACACGACGGCGCTTGCGCGGGCGGCAGCCGTTGTGGGGAATGGGCGTGCAATCCTGGATGGAAGCCACTTCGAGGCCGGTCGCCTGAAGGGAACGGATGGCGGTCTCCCTGCCGGGTCCGGGGCCCTTCACGAACACGGTGACCTTGCGCAGTCCGTGCTCCTGGGCGGTCTTTGCAGCAGCCTCGGCAGCCATCTGCGCGGCGAACGGGGTCGACTTACGCGAGCCCTTGAAGCCCACGGTGCCGGCCGACTGCCACGAGATCACATTGCCCTGGGTGTCCGTGATAGACACGATGGTGTTGTTGAAAGTGGACTTGATGTGAGCCTGTCCAACGGCGATGTTCTTGCGCTCGGATCGCTTGATGCGAGCGTGAGTGTTCTTCTTCTGAGCCATCGTTATTTCTTCTTTCCGCCGATTTGCTTACGAGGACCCTTGCGGGTGCGGGCATTGGTGTGGGTGCGCTGTCCGCGGACGGGAAGTCCCCTGCGGTGGCGCAGACCGCGATAGCATCCGATGTCCATCAGTCGCCTGATGTTCTGCTGGGTCTCGCGGCGAAGGTCTCCCTCGACGGTGAGATTGTTGTCGATGTACTCCCTGATCTTGAGCAGGTCGTCTTCGGTAAGGTCGCGAACTCGAGTGTCGGGATCGATTCCCGTGGTCTCCAGAATCTTCTTGGAGGTGGTGAGTCCGATACCGTAGATGTAGGTCAAACCAATTTCTACTCGCTTGTCGCGAGGCAGGTCAACTCCGACTATACGGGCCAATTGAAACTCCTCCCCTAGCCCTGGCGCTGCTTATGGCGCGGGTTTTCGCAAATGACAAGCACACGTCCGTGACGACGGATGATCTTGCACTTGTCGCACATCTTCTTTACAGAAGGACGTACTTTCATCTTCGTGTGTCCTTTCGGATCTTTAGAACCTATATATTCACGCCGCAGCCGCAGGCGTTTGTTGTCGTGCCGATGGGAATCAGGCCGCAATCAAGCCGCCGGCCATCCCGTTCTACCAGCTTGCAAGCCCCTTCCGAAGCTATTTGAAGCGGTAGGTGATCCTTCCCCTCGACAGGTCGTAGGGCGAAAGCTCCACGGTAACCTTGTCTCCCGGAAGGATACGAATGTAGTGCATCCTCATCTTGCCCGAAATATGGGCGAGGACCACATGCCCGTTTTCAAGCTCCACGCGAAACATCGCGTTGGGAAGCGGCTCTACCACCGTTCCCTCGAGCTCTATTGCATCTCCCTTGCTCAAAGCTCAATCCTCTACTCTGGGTACATTACGCAGACCGTTATGTTAACTCGCACCCGGCACAAGCGGCAATATGCAATCCATGGGCGGGTTTATGCTTTTTTGCACGGTCGGCCGAAGCGCGTTCGCAAAGCCTATTCGTCGGCTTCTCCGCCAGCCTCGCCGTCGCGCGAGAAGCTCTTGAGCGCGGCCACGCAAAGCTGCAGCATCGACTGGTCGGCGCTCTGCGCGAAGTCGCGGATCGCGTCGGCGCACCTCGGCTCGCCGATGTTGGCCAGAGCCTCCACCGCATAGCGCACGCACCATTCGTCGCTGCTCTCCAGAGCCTCGCGCAATATGCAGAACACGTCGTCCACCACGGCATGCGAGATTCCCGCGCTCTCCAAGATGTCGGGCGAGCAGACCTTGCCCAAGCACCATATGGCCGTGGACCTTATGTCGGCATCGACCTCGGACGCATCGCCTCGGGCCATGTTCTCCATCTGCACGAAAGCCACCGACGCGATGTCTGGAGAGGCGGCGCAGGCCTTGTCGAACGACTCCCCAAACACCAGCATGGCGGCCACCCTCACCCGGCCGTCCTCCTCCGGGTCGCCCATCACGTCCAGCACGTAGCGCAAGGCGTTCTCGCAAAGCTCGCAGCCCTCGCCGTCCAGCCCGATGCAGCCAACCGCGCTCACGGCGTTCGCACGCACCAGCGGGGTGTCGTCGGAGTCGGCCAGCTTCACCAGGTCGGCCATCGCCTCGGGGCATCCGATCTTGCCCAGCGACAGCGCGCTGTTGGCCCTCACCCATTCCACCTGGTCGCCCAGGCACATGCGCAGCGGCTCGAGCGCACGCGCGTCTTGAAGCGACCCGATGGCACCCGCGGCGTTCTTGCGCACCTCGTCGTCGGCATCGAAGAGCCTGCTCACGATGGGAGCGAACGACCTCTCGTCGCCCAAGCGGGCCAGAGCCGCTATCGCGGTGCAGGTCATCTGCGTCGAGCCCTCTTCGAAGAGCGGCAGTAGAGCCTCCACCGCATGGGGGTTGCCCTGCTGGCCCAGCGACATCGCCGCCGTGGCCCGCACCCGCATGTCGGTGTCGGACAGCATATCCACCAGCAGGCCGAACACGTGGTCGCCCTGCATGAGGCCCAGCGTGGCAGCCAGCCTTCCCCTCGTCTCGGGGTCGGGGCTCTTGGCCATCTCCATCAGGCCGTCGAGGCTGGCCTCGCCCGTGTCTTCGTTGCCGCAGCCGTCCTCGCGGCTTTTCTCGTCTGCCATCTACTCTTCCCAGCTCTTGAGTCCGCGCAGCCTGAACGAGATCATGAGGTGCTCCCTGGTCTCGGCATCGTCGAGGTTCATCCCGTCCACCAGCTCGCCGATGCGCTTGATCCTGTACACCAGCGAGTTCCTGTGGATGTTGAGCGCCTCGGCGGTCCTCACCAGGTTGCGCTCGTGGCGCAGGTAGAACCACAGCGTGAGCAGGTACTCGCTGTTGTGCTGCTCGTCGTAGCTGGCCAGAAACTCGATGGCCGGATGCGCGATGTCGATGTTGCGCGTGGTGGTGAGCAGCATCTCGAAGATGTAGAACAGCACGCAATGCGAGTTGAGCACCGCCACGTGGTCGGTGGTGGCCGACAACGCGACCTCGGTCTGGTTCACCGCGTCGGCGATCATGTTCCAGTCGGAGAATCCCCAGCTCAGGCCGAAGCGCATGTCGTTGCTTTCGGCCAGCTCGTCCAGCATCGCGGGAAGCTCGGGCCTGGAAGCGGCAAGCGCGTAAAGCTCGCCCTCGAACTCGAAGCAAGTGCACAACGTCACCTGCTCCTGCACCGCCATCGCCGCCCAGGCCAGGCTCCTTTCCCTGGGGAACTTGACCTTGGCGATCACGTAGCTCGCGGCCCTCATGTCCAGCAGCACCTTGTTGTCGTTGATCTCGTCCTGCGAGACCTTCTCGCCGGAAGCCAGGCGGGTGAGGAAGTCGTTCTTGCTGAAGAGCTTGTCGTCGCCCAGGTGCGACTCGATCCACTCGCGCACCTTATCGGTTGCAAGGCGCATGAACTGCAGCCTGCCTTCGGAGATATCGCCTCCCCTGTTGAGCATGAACAGGTAGGCGATGCCGCCGTTTTCGGGAGTCCTGATGCGGCACGCGGCCGACTTGATCTTGGTAAAGCCCAGCGTTACGCCGAAGGGCTTGTCCTCATGCGATGCCAGCTTCTGCGCATAGGTGAGGTCGTGGTCCAGAAATTCCAGAAAGTCCCACGGCAAGCGGCCGGTTCTCTGGCTCTCGCCCCACTGCGGGATGATCCGGCTAAAGTCGTGATAGCTTGTCGTGCCCATCATGGTGTGCCCGTCCACCAGCATTACCGGGCACCCGCCCACCTGCGCCACCAGGTCTATGAGCGGCTCAACCGACTCCTCGTCGAGAAGTTCCATGCTGCGCAGCTCGAATCTCGCGATGTTGTCGGAGGCCTCCAGCAGCTCGTCGAGCACCTCGTCGATAGACGATTCCTCGACCTCTATGAAGTCGCTGCCGCTCGAGCACACGACCTTGCTGCCGTACCTCGAGACCCTGAGACAATCCGACGGACAGGAATCGCCGACCCTCACGCCCCTAAGCCACGTCTCGCCCTCGGAAACATCATACTTGGTGCGGTGCTTCTCCAGCGCGTCGGCGGCAATCTGCATGGTTAACATGGAGCGGCTCCTTCATGAATATATTTATAGTAGATTCAAAATGTTTGTTGTACCAACGGTACATAATGGTATCATGCAATTTGTTTAAAATGTTTTAGATGTTGTACTTTAGTGGAAATTTTAGCGTATTATAATCTGCTGTTAGTATTAGTAATATTTTTGCATGGTTAAACTCTAAATTAGTAATATCTTTGCACTGTACACGTTCACGACATTTTGTTTTTGTACGCAACGCAGAACTTACGAGGAAGTTCATATAGTGGTTTGGAGGGAAGCACGGCAATGGCTGAAGACAACATGAAGATCAAACTTGTCAACACCGCCTACGATCTTTTGCAGAAGATAAGCCCTAACAAGATTACCGCGCGCATGATTGCAGACGAGATCGGATGCACCAACCCGGTGATCTACTACCATTTCGAGAACCTCGACGAGCTGATCCTGATTGCCTCCATGAGGTTCTTCGACGACTACCTCACCAACTTCAAGCAGCTCACCAAAGACCACAACGCATCGCCATACGACCTGCATATGCAGGCATGGAGGATGTTCGGCGAAATCGCCTTCTCCCATGTCGAGGTCTACGATTCGCTGTTCTGGGGCAAGTACCGCAAGAAGGCCAGCAGCGCGCTGCTCGAATACTACAAACTGTTTCCCGAGAGCCGACCCGACAACGACAGCTCGTATTCGGTGGTGTTCTTCATCGACGCCATCGAGGAGCGCACGTACATAATGCTCAAGATGGCCGCGGCTGCCGGCGAGATGCCTGCGGAGGATCTTCGCACCTTCGCCGAGGTGCAGTGCAGCATGTTCCACGGAATCCTGCTCGACTACGTAGATTGCTACTGGGACAAGGAGAAGGCCGCAGAGGGCCTCGAAAAGGCGATGAGCATGCTGGAGTTCGTGAACTCTCTATATCGCATCAAATAGCAGATATCTAGATTGAGCTTTCAAGGCCCGGGTCGATAAGTTTCGACCCGGGCCTTTTTAATACCTGTCATCTTATTTGCTTAGCCTAGTAAAGTTTGCGCTTTTACATTTGCTTATGGGATTGTTCGCATATTCTGCTAATTTCGAGTAAATTTTGTAGTGTCTTTATATGGAATTTCTTCCTTTAGGTAAGTTTGAAGCTTTAACACTTTCTAAATCAACCGTTTTCACCTTCATTTCGGCAACTTTTAAAACTCTACTATTTAACGTTGCTAATTAAATCGCTATCATCTCGTTTAGCAACAGCAAGCACTGCAATAAGGAGACGGTGCTTGCCGGCATCGAAAACACTAGACAAGGAGGACACGATGCAGCACAAGTACGATTTTGCAACCAAGGAAGAGCTGGATATCATCCACAACGCCTCGATGAGGGCGCTGGCAGAGGTCGGCGTGATCTACGAGAGCGATGCCGCCATCCAGATCTTCAAGGACCACGGCTTCAAGACCGAAGGCCACAAGGTCTTCATGACCGAGGAGGATGTGTTCACCGCCCTCAAGACCGCCCCCAAGCAGTTCAACTGGCACGGCCGCAACGGCCACGTGACCATCGGCGGCGGCGAGTCGGTGCTGGCTCCCACCTACGGCTCGGTGTTCGTGCTCGAGGACGGACAGTACCACGCTGCCGAGAAGCGCGACTTCCTCAACTTCGTGAAGATGACCGCCACCAGCAAGGCCCTCGACGTTTCCAACCCCAACATCATGGACAGCTCCTTCATGGGCGACGTGAACTCCAACTGGGCTCAGGCCACCGTGCTCGCTCTCGACGAGAAGCCCGCAATCGGCATGGTCGACGGCACCCAGAACGCCAAGGACTCCATCGCCATGACGCAGGAGTTCCTGGGCATCTACGATGAGCCGGTCGTCGCAGGCCTCATCAACACCGCTTCGCCCTGCCACGTGTCCGCAGCCATGGGCGAGGCTCTCATCGAGTACTCCAAGGCCAAGCAGATCATGTTCATCTCCTCGGCTTCCATGCCCGGACTCACCTGCCCCGGCTCGCTCGGATCGCTGCTCATGCTCAACAACGCCGAGGTCCTCTCCGGCGTGGTGCTCTCGCAGCTCGTCCAGCCCGGCGCTCCCGTGATCTACGGCATCCAGAGCCACGGCTGCGACCTCAGGTTCATGACGCCTTGCGTGGGCAGCCCCGAGGAGTGCCTCATCTGGTCGGCCACCAAGTCGCTGGGCGACTACTACGGAATCCCGGTGCGCACCGGCGGTTCTTCGGGCGATTCCAAGCAGGTCGACATGCAGGCCGGCGTCGAGTCGTTCTCGACCATGTGGTTCTCGATGCTCTCCGGTGCCGACCTCATCGTCCACGCTGCCGGCGGTATGGACCAGGACTGCTCCGTGAGCTACGACAAGTTCATCTACGACGAAGAGATCGCGCTGTCCTGCAAGCACATCATGAAGGGCATCGAGATCACCGAGGAGTCCATGCTCTTCGATTGCCTGGCAGAGGCTGGCGCTGGCGGAGGATTCATGGACCTCTCCGAGGACAACATGGACGAGTCCTACGAGTACTACCAAGAGGAGAACATCGTCTTGCAGTGCGCAACCCACAAGGCTCACGCCAAGTGGATCGACAGCGGCGAGGAGAAGGTTACCGACCGCACCAAGAAGATCTACGAGAAGCGCATCGCCGAGTACGAGATGCCCGAGTTGGACAAGGATCGCCGCGACGTGCTCACCAAGTACATCGATGCCGACCTGCTGGACTTCTAATCAGGTAGGAGCCGGTAAATGAAACAGATCAAATTCAAGAGCTGGATGCTCCTGCTGTTCGAGGCTTTTGGCTACTCCTGCCTCAACGGCGGCGCGTTCCTCATGAGCACCTACCAGACGCTCTTCCTCAACGGGATGGGCCTCACCGCCACCCAGATCGGCATGTGCATGAGCATGATCGGCATCATCACCGTGCTGGGCTACCTCTTCGGAGGCATCCTGGGCGATATATTCCCCACCAAGGCGCTCATCATCGTGTCGCACCTCGGTGTCATGGTTGCTCTGTTCGTGATTTCGCTCAACCCGCCCTTCGGCGTGCTGCTGGCAGCCGAGTTCCTGCTGGGCCTGTTTGCCATCGGCACCTACTGGGGAGCCATGGCCAAGTTCATCAAGAGCCTTGGGCCTGCCGAGATGGAGGGTAAGCTGTACGGATTCTTCTACGGCTTCACCGGCATCTCGGGCACCATCATCGGACTGGGCATCGCGGCTCTCATCGCTGCGATGGGCGATGCCACCAGCGTGCGCATCATGCTCTACATCTACTGCGGCGTGAACCTTCTGGCCGTGCTGTCGCAGATCTTCCTGTACAGGGGCTACGAAGAGGGCGAGAGCGATCCCGACGACCGCTTCAAGCTCTCCGACCTCAAGGAAGTTGCCAAGGTTCCCGACATCTGGCTGGCCGGCCTCGTGCTGTTCGCAGCTGAGCAGGTCTATCCCGCGATGGCTTACTTCGCCCCGATGCTGCAAAACGAGTTCGCCGTGGCTTCGGCCGTGGTTACCGTGGTCGTGACCATCAGACTCTACTTCGTGCGCATGGTCACCTCCCCCACTGCCGGTATCGTGGTCGACAAGCTCAAGTCGCCCTCCAAGGTCATGTGGTACGCGCTTTGGGGATCGCTGATCATCACCCTCGTGGTAACGGTGATGCCCTGGAGTCCCGAGCTTGGCATGGTGGCCGTGGCGATCGTGATACTCATGGCCGTGGTGTTCAACCTTGCAACCCCTTGCTGGTTTACCATGACCACCGAAATCGGCGTGCCCGACCGCGTGCGCGGCACTGCAGTTGGACTCGTGACCTTGCTGGCATTCTGCGCCGACATCTACATCTACCTGTTCGGCGGCTGGCTGGTCGACTCCTTCGGCACCATGGGTTACAGGCTGTTCTTCGTGTACAGCGACATCGTGTTCGTGATCGGCATCGTGCTTTGCTTCATCATCCGCAAGCGCATCAAGAACGGAAAGGCTCAGGCCGCAACGGCAAAGCTTTCCAAGTAAGCATATTGGACCTGCAGGCGGGTGCCCGGGCTTTCACTCAAGGCCTACCCTCCTTCGGCATTCGCCTGCGGGTTTGATACACATCGACTTGCTGTTTACCCACAGCAAGTTCCGAGATTACTCACATCGAAAGGGGTAACTAGAATGGCAACACTAGGTGGAATGGACAAGAACGCATACGTAGTGAACCTCGAAGACGTCGAGTGGGAACAGAAGGGCGAGGGATTCCGCGTCAAGAAGCTTCTCACTGCCGGCACTTCCTACGACCGCGAAGAGGTCGCCGATGTGCCGATAGTCGCTCCCGGACGCGACAACTGGATGCTGAGCCAGATCTAGTTAGTTATTTCTCTTATCCTGCGCTCCTGCTAGCTGATATTCCAAGGGGGCGCTGCCGGGAGCGACAGGATCCACTTCGGCGCCAGAATCTTCGGCGAGAACTTGGAGGTCTGACCTCCTTGACCTCTCTCCTTTGAAGCCGCCGGAGATTTGAAGCGTGATGGATGCCCGCCAAGCAATTGGCGGGCATCTTTTTGATTGCATGTTCGATATGGCGAACTCGGTGGTGGTACTAATTTCCAGGTTGTGTGCCGATCGTGTTGCAATCGCCTAGAACCTGCCTGCTATTCCAGACCATTCCCCATGCTGCCTTCTACATCTTGTAATACCCCAGTCGCTCTCCTTATATGTACAGCAGACGCACGAGCAGGTCGATTACGAAATCAAATAAACGGGGGCGCCACCATTTCTGGTAGCGCCCCCGTCGGGCTCTATGTTAGAACACCTTTCGCTTCAGCTTGCTCGCTTCGAGGCTTATAGCTTCTGCATGCATGGCCACATGCTTTCGGCTCGTCGCCTCATCCGCTTGCTCGCCTGGCAGAAGGCGAGTTCTTACATCATGGGCTCCATGCTCAGAACCGGGTGACCCTTCTCGGTGAGGAAGTTGAGCAGCTCCTCGGGATCCTCGGTGATGGTCTCGTCGGCGATCATGTCGACGAAGTTATCCACGTCGTAGAGCTCCTTGGCGGTCGAGTTGAGCTTATCGGCAACCTGCTCCTTCAGAGCCTTGGGCATCCAGACGATACGTCCGACGCCGCCCTCGGCCGACATGAACTTCTTGGAACCGATGAAGTGCTTGCCGTGTCCCATGAAGCCAGGGGTCTGCACGCCGCCGCCGGTCATAGCAGCCATCTCGGAGAAGCTCATTCCCAGAGGGGTCATGCCGGCATGCTCGCGGTGGACGATCACGACGCCGTTGGAGAAGGGCTCGATGCCGCAGATGCACTCGAAGCAGCCGCAGGAGGTCATCGGGTCCTCCATGATGGAGTAGAGGCTCACGATCTCGAGAGCACCCATGGAGTACTTCTTAACGGCCTCGTTGACCGACTCCCACTTGCCGATCCTGTCGTCGATGACGCCTTCCTTGAGCACGGGCTGGCTGGGGCCAGTCGGATCGAGCTGATAGGTAGCCTTGGCGTCGAGCCAAGACACAGCACCGCAAAGACCCAGACGCTCGGGGGTAACGATGCAGACGTGCGACGGGGAGAACGACTGGCAGAGGATGCAGGTGTAGAAGTCCTCGACGCTCTCGTCGGTGAGGGACTCGAGCCTCTCGTCGCGCTTGTCGTAGATCTCGTTGCCCATGTGGCGCATCTCGGTGGCCTTCTCGGGATCGGTGTAGATCGTGACCTGGCACTTGTCGATAACGGCATCGAAGTCGCTCTTCAGCGAAGCGTAGAGAATCTCGCCGAAGTGACGGGCACGGAAGCCCTTGGCCATAGCATCGTCGCTCACGCGGACGCGGATCATGTCGCGCTGACCGGTGTGCATGATGCCCTCGGCGCAGTTGATGTAAGCGTGGAACTTACGCTCGAACACAGGCTCGAAGTCGCTGTTCATCTTGCGGCCGGCAAGGTCGACGACGATGGCGAGCTGGAAGTTGGAGCCCTTCTCCATCTCGTCGAAGTCGGGGCCGACAACCTCGATCTTGTGATCCTCCACCTCGTGGGCATCGAGGGTACGCACCAGCTCGAGGCAGTCCCAACGGGAGCCGTCGGCCTCGCAGTGCATATCCTTGCGGCGGATAATCTCGCCCTCGAATGCGTTGGAGTACGCAACGGGGATGTCGATGTTGGTGATCTTGATCTTGATGCCGCGGGCCTCGATGGAGGTGTCGATCCACTTGGAGATGTCCTCCTGGATGATGAGGCTCATCGGGACCTTCCACAGCTCGTCCACGTGGTTGGTGATAACCGGGTAGCCGAGCGAGATGGCGCCAGCACCGCAGGCAACCTCAAGGTCGGGCACCGGGTCGAAGGCGTTGACCACAGCGTTGATGCGCTTGAAGGTGTAGTCGCGGATGCCCTCGTAGTCGCCGGGCTGGATAGCGCCGAAGATCATTGCTGCACGGATCGACACGGAGACGACGTGCGAGACCGACCACAGGTCCTGGCCCAGAGGCACGATGCGGACCTTCCAGCCAGTGGCAACGCCGGCGTTGACGACCTGGTCGATGATGCCGCCGACGAGGAAGGTGTACATGCCCTTCTCCTGGTAGCCCTTCACCAGATCCACAGCCTCCTGCTCGGTGGGAGCAGGGCCGATGATGACGGAGAATCCGGGGATGTCGCCGGTAACCAGCGGCAGACCCAGCTCGCGCACCTCAGCGTCGTTGCAGTGTCCCCAGTAAGGATCGTGTCCGTAGGGGTCGGTGCACTGGATGTACTTGCAAGCCTCGATGATCTCGGCTGCGCAAGCGGTTGCCACGCCGGAGTGGAAGATGTCGTAAGTCTTGCCGTTCTTGGTCATCTCAGACTTGACCCACTTCATCTGCTCCTTGAGCTCGCCGAAGTTGGTGATCTTCTTGCCCGACATAGCGTAGTTGTTGGCAAGGAAGTAAGCCGTATCCGGGAAGGCAACGGGCTCGTCGTCAGAGTACTTCTCGGAAGCCTCGGCGATGGCCTTCTCGGCAACAGCGTACATATCGTCGGATCCCTTGAAGACCCTTTCGAATAGCGTTGTCATTCATTAACTCCTGTTCTATCCCTGTACATCGTCAAGGATCTTTTTAATCTGCCTTATCTCAGCAACAGCGCCCTCATCGTAATCGAAGGGAGAGCTGCCCTTGCGGTCTGCATCTATCACGCCTTCGCTATAGTGCACGATGCCGAGAAGGTCTTCCGCGGGGATGTGCTCGCGGATGTAGTTCTCGTCATACTCGTCGCGAACCTTGTTGGCCACGACGCGCACCTGCTTGACGCCTAGGTCGGTCGCCAGCTGCTTGACCTTGCGGTAGGTCTGCATGCTGCGGGCTCCCGGTTCGATCACGACCACGAACTGATCCACGTTCTCCGTGGTACCCCTTGCGAGGTGCTCGAGTCCTGCTTCCATATCCATGATCACAACGTCCTCGTTTTGGAGGGCGAGGTGCGAAAGCAGCCTCTTGAGCACTATGTGCTCGGGGCAGACGCAGCCGGCTCCGGCTACATCCACAGTTCCCAGGACCAGGAGCTTCACCCCGTTGCACGTCTTTGCAAACATGTCCGGGATGTCGTCGACCTTTGGCGTGAGCTTGAAAAACTTCACGATTCCGCTAGGGTCGACGCCGGTCCTCTCGTTGATGAAATCCTTCATCTCCGAGATGGGCGTGATCTTCTCAAGTTCCTCCTCATCGAATCCCAGAGCCAATCCAAGGTTAGCATCCGGGTCGACGTCTGCTGCCAAGACGGGGCGCCCTTCTTCAGCATAAAGTCGCGAGAGAATAGCGGCGAAAGTCGTCTTGCCCACCCCGCCTTTGCCTGTAACGGCAATTTTCATATCTTCTCGCCCTTTCCTTACATGCCGAGCTTAGCGCGCTTCTCCTCGAGAGTAGCGAGGATCTTGTCGCCGAGCGATTCGATGTCAAGGTCGACAACGTACTTGGCTCCGACCCAGTCCTCGACGCCGCCCTGAAGCAGGTTGTCGATGACCTCGGAACCCTTGACCATCGGGTGCACGCCGAGGAAGGTGGTCAGACCGGTCGACACAACGTAGTTGCCGATCGAGACTGCCTTCTCAGACATCCACTCGGGGGCGCAACCGACGACGGGCATCTCGGTGATGTCCCAGCCGGAGTCCTTGGCGATGTTGGACACGAGCACCATCATACGGCTGATGTCCACGCAGGAGCCCATGTGCAGCACCGGCGGGATGTCGGCGAGCTTGCACACACGCCTCAGGCCCTCGCCGCAGCACAGGTCTGCAGCACGCTTGTCCATGAGACCAGCCTTGGCAGCAGCCTGAGCGGAGCAGCCGGAGAGCACCAGAACGACGTCGTTGGCAAGGAGCTTCTTCATAAGCTCGATGTGAGCCTCGTCGTGACGCTGCTTCGGGTTGTTGCAGCCGACCATAGCCACAGCACCACGCAGAACGCCGGAACGCACGCACTCGACCAGAGGCTTAACGGTGCCGATCTCGTCCACGAAGCTGTTGGTCACGGTGTCGAGGGTCTTGACGATTGCCTCGTAGGAGTAACCGACGGTAGCCTTCTGCTTGAGGTCGGGGATGTAAACCAGGTCCTTGTTGCGGTTCGGGAAGTTCTGGATTGCCATGGTCACGATGGCCTTGGCGTTCTCGCCAGCGGTCTCGGGCTCGAACTGGATGAAGTCGGATCCAGGGATGTGAGCCTTTGCCGAAGTGGTGATGAACTTGGTGTGGAAGCACTTGCTCAGGGGGCCAAGTGCGGGGAAGATGCACTGAACGTCGACGACGATAGCCTCGCAAGCGCCGGTGAGAACGACGTTCTCCTGCTGCAGGAAGTTGCCTGCCATGGGGATGCCGTGACGCATGGTGACCTCGTTGGAGGTGCAGCAAACGCCGGCGATGTTGATGCCCTTGGCGCCGACTTCCTTGGCCATGGCGATCATCTCGGGATCCTCGGCGTACTTAACGATCATCTCGGAAAGCGAGGGATCGTGGCCGTGGACGATGATGTTGACCATGTCCTCTTCCATAACGCCGAGGTTGGCCTCGGTCTCGATGGGCATCGGGGTTCCGAACAGAACGTCGGAGAACTCGGTGCCGCACATCGAACCGCCCCAGCCGTCGGACAGGCCCAGACGGAATGCCTGGCGGATGAGAGCCTCGGGCTCTGCGCAGGTGCCCATGTGGGTCATGTGCATTGCAGTGGAGACCTCGCGGTCGATGGCGCGGGGCTCGATGCCCTGCTCATGCCAGATCTGCTGGGTCTTCTCAGGAGCCCTCTTGAGGAACCTCTGGATGCCGAAAGGCTTGCCGTACTCCTGCAGGGCGACCAGTGCGACCTCGTGTGCAAGATCGTAGATGTCCTTGCCCTCGGTCTCGATGTCCCACTCCTTGGCGATGCTGATGAGCTTCTCGGGATCCTTGACCTGGTAGTCGCCACCCTCCTTCACGCAGTAAAGCGTATGGCAGATGTCACGTCCGTGGTCGGAGTGAGCAGCCGCGCCGCCTGCGGTGAAGCGGAGGAAGTTCCTGCCCGAGATCGTGTGGACATCGGCGCCGCAGATACCCTTCGGCGACTTCTTGGTGATTCGGCACGGGCCCATCGAGCATATCCTGCAGCACATGCCCTCTTCGCCGAACTTGCAGTGCGGAGTCTGAAGCTCGACCCTGCTCTGCCAGGTGTCGGCGCCAACCTTGGCGGCCGTCTCCAGCAGTCGGTTGGTCACTGCCTCGTTCTCCTCGATGGTGGTGAGCTTGAACTGATCCATCCATCCTCCTACTCTTCGCGTTCCTTTCCCAAGGAACCCTACCCCTACTGCACCCTGGCTCCAGATTGCCTAGAAAAAGCCAGGTAATAAAAAGAAAGATCCTAGAGACGACACCCGTTCGCTTTCGAATCCTTCTAATTACCCTAAGTTGGTCCTTCGCGCCGGTTTCCGATGAAGGATTTCCACCCAAACCCGAAATCCCTCGAGTTGTCCGGATGCTCCGGCTGCTGCGGCAGCGTAGTGCTCTCCCAAATCTAGCTCTGCACTGTCGTGCACACATAATAGCATCATGGCAAGCGTGCAATCGGTGTGCTTTCCGCCAAAGAGAATTGCGATTTTGCCGCTGCGGCAACGGAGCCGAAAGCTGCTTTTTTAGCATTCGCGAACCCGGCTGGTTGCAGCCGCCGCACCCTCGGATAGCACGTCCGATCTGCGCCGCGACTGCCCCCGAAGACTGCCGCATTGCATATCCGCTCAACCATATGCGGGTATTATATTGGCTGAGCCAGGTTAGATGCATTTAGCTTTTGGACTCCACGGAGTCGCCATATCTCCGAATCGCCATGCGCGGACGCCTGTGCACCCGGTGGAGCGAACACGTCTGGAAAGGGCTTGCGCACGTCGCTCGAACCACCTTCCTGGCAAGCGATTCCAATCTTTTCTAGTGTCAGATTATTCGGCGTGCGGCGGGTCTGCCAGGTGCCTTTTCGAAGCTCGGAGACGTACTCGAATTAATGTCCGCCCCAAGTGTTAACCTTAGCCGCACGTTGGATTTGCAACCGGAAGGGCATGCGCTATGAAGTTCCTGCATCTGGGAGACCTGCATATTGGCAAGAGGGTCAACGAGTTCTCGATGATAGACGACCAGCGGGAGGTGCTGGCGGGCCTGGTCGAGCTTGCGGCTGCGCGGCAGGTGGATGCCGTGCTGGTAGCCGGCGACTTCTATGACAGGCAGGTCCCCAGCGAGCAGGCTGTGGGGCTGGCGGGGTGGTTTCTCACCAAGCTGGTGGAGAGCGGCACGCCGGTGCTCATGGTGCCGGGCAACCACGACAGCGCCGAGCGCCTGGCGTTCTTGTCGGAGGTCGTGGGACGCGAGGGCATACATATAGCGAGGCCGTATTCGGGTGAGGTCGAATGCGTGGTGCTCGACGAGGCGGGTCGCGGCAATGACAGCGTCGCGACGGGCGGAGGCGCGGTTGCCGGCGGCGACAGCGTCGCGACGGGCGGAGGCGCGGTTGCCGGCGGCGACAGCGTCGCGGCGGGCCACAGCGATGGCAGCAGCGTCGCGGTGCACCTGCTCCCCTACATCACGCCATCGGATGCGCGCAGGTGGGTGCCCGGTTGCGAGGCCAAGACGTTCGACGAGGCTGTGCGCGCCGTAGTGGGGCAGATGGAGCTGCGCGACGGCATGCCCAACGTGCTGGTGGCGCATCAGCTCGTGTTCGGCGGCACGTCTCCCATACGCAGCGATTCGGAGCAGGCCACCATCGGCGGGCTGGACGAGGTTTCGGCCGGCGCGCTCGAGGGATTCGACTACGTGGCGCTGGGGCATCTGCACGCACCGCAGTGGGTGGTGGAAGGTCGCATCCGCTACTGCGGTTCCCCTCTCAAGTACTCGTTCTCGGAGACCAGGCAGCGCAAGGTCGCCAACATCGTGAGCATCGCGAACAACGGCAGCGTGGAGGTCGAGGAGGTGCCCATCGAGCTTCCGCACGACATGGTGGAGGTAAGGGGCACGCTCGCGCAGATCCGCGCAAAGGCCGAAGCCCGCCCCGAGCTGGCCCAAGCATATGTGAGGGCGATCCTCGAAGAGCCGGTGGCCGATGCCAGGGCCAAGATGCACGACCTGTTCCCGCTGCTCATGAAGGTGGAGTTCGACTACGCGAAGCAAGACGGCCGCGCTGCACAGGGGGCGGCGGGCAACGTGAACGACCTAGACCCGGTGGAGGTGTTCGAGGAGCTGTTCGAAAAGATCAACAGCCGCGCCATGACCGATGCGGAGCGGAAGATGTTTGCAGAAGTTGCGATTTCTGGAAGGAGCGCGAAATGAGGCCCATCTATATGAAGATCACGGCGTTCGGACCCTATGGCGGCACCGAGGAAATCGACTTCTCGCAGCTCGGTGCCTCCGGCATCTACCTGGTTACGGGTCCAACCGGATCGGGCAAGACCAGCATCTTCGACGCGATCTGCTTTGCGCTCTTCGGAAAGACCAGCTCGGGCGAGCGAGAGGCCAAGGATCTGCAGAGCCAGCACCGCCAAGACGACATGCCCACCGAAGTGGTCTTGGTGTTCGAGGTGCGCGGAGCCGAGTACGAGGTTGTCCGCAGGTTCAAGCGCACCAAGAAGCGCGGAACTGGCGTGTACGAGTTCAGCGGCAACCAGACGGTGGAGCTGGAGATCCCGAACGAGCCAACCATCACCAACCTGAGGGCCGCCGACTCGAAGCTGCAGGAGATTCTCGGGCTGGACTTCGACAAGTTCACCAAGATTGTGATGCTCGCGCAGAACAAGTTCCAGAAGTTCCTCACGGCCGATTCCAAGGATCGCAGCCAGCTGTTCGCCAGCATATTCGATACCAGCCTCTACCGAACGATCACCGACAACCTCAAGGCGGAGTGCTCGAAAACCAGGGCGACCAGGGACACCCAGCAGACGGAGCTGAACACATCGCTGGCAAGCGGGTCGGCCAGCGGGAGCCAGCACGAGGCGGAGTTTGCCGCTGCGCGCGAACGCGGGGTATATGGAGCCGCAGATGCGCTGGCCGTGTTGGAGCAGGTGGTCGACGACGACGAAGCCCAGCTTGC
>CAVFRF010000094.1:0-5295 GCA_963624975.1 Bacteroidaceae bacterium | reverse complement strand
GAGGACGATCCCCGCAACCCCGCAGTTATCGCCGACAACGTGGGCGACAACGTGGGCGACGTGGCCGGCATGGGCGCAGACCTCTACGAGTCGTTCTGCGGCTCGGTGCTTGCTCCCATGATTCTCGCCGTGTCGATGGCCGCCAGCCAGGGAGGCTTCCTCTCCGGCATGGACGTGACGCTGGCCATCCTCACCCCGCTGCTGATTGCAGCTCTGGGCATCATCGCATCGATCATCGGCATCTTCGCCGTGAACACCAACGACGAGAACAAGCTGCACACCGCCCTCAACAGGGGCACCTATGTGGCGGCCATCCTCGAGGTTCTGTGCGTGATCGGCATCTGCTACTTCTGGAGCGCCAACTCCGCCGACGGCGTCAACGCCATCTGGCTGGCCGTGGCCGTCGTGATCGGCCTTGCCGCCGGCCTCGGCATCGGCAAGGCAACGGAGTACTACTGCTCCGACAACTACAACCCCGTTAAGAAGATCGCGGCTGCTTCCGAGACCGGAACCGCAACCAACATCATCTCCGGACTGGGTAACGGAATGCTCTCCACGGTAATCCCCGTTATCATCGTCGCAGTGGCCATCATCGTGGCCTACAACGTGGCTCAGCTGGCTCTGCCCGCCTCCATGGTTGCCGACGGCGCAACCTTCGGCGTCTACGGCATCGGCCTTGCAGCCATCGGAATGCTCTCCACCACCGCCATCACCGTGGGCGTGGACGCATACGGCCCCGTGGCCGACAACGCCGGCGGCGTGGCCGAGATGGCCGAGCTTCCCGGCGAGGTGCGCAACCGCACCGACAAGCTCGACTCCGTGGGCAACACCACCGCGGCTATCGCCAAGGGCTTCGCAATCGGCTCCGCTGGCCTCACCGCGCTTTCGCTGTTCTTCTCGTTCAAGGTGACCTGCGAGACCACCATGGGCAAGACCCTCGACATCGCCCTCACCAACCCCATGGTCGTGTGCGGCCTGTTCGTGGGCGGCATGCTGGCATTCCTCTTCGGCGCCCTCACCATGGACGCTGTGTCGAAGGCTGCCAACTCGATGATCATCGAGGTCCGTCGTCAGTTCCGCGAGATTCCCGGACTGCTCGAGGGCAAGGCCGATCCCGATCCCGAGAAGTGCGTTGCAATCTCCACCAGCGCTGCTCTTCGCCAGATGATCCTGCCCGGCATCATCGCCATCGTGATTCCGGTCGTGGCCGGCGTCATCTCCGTCGAGCTGCTGGCTGGCCTTCTGGCCGGTGCCCTGGTCACCGGCTTCCTGATGGCCATCTTCATGGCCAACGCCGGCGGCGCATGGGACAACGCCAAGAAGTACATCGAGGGCGGCAACCACGGCGGCAAGGGCTCCGAGGCCCACAAGGCTGCAGTCGTTGGCGACACCGTGGGCGACCCCTTCAAGGACACCTCGGGTCCGTCGATGAACATCCTCATCAAGCTCATGACCATCGTGAGCCTGGTGTTCGTGCCCGTGTTCGCAGCTGTCGGAGGCATCCTCTAAGGCTCGCGAGCGCAAGCGCAGTTCGCTGACTTTCGGAGAAGCCCGTCCCATCGCCAAATCGGCATGGGGCGGGCTTCTCTCATTTCCGGCAGCTTTGTGCTATGCTCGATTTGCCTTCGCGCTCCCAAGGGGCGCATGCCGGCGGCTTTCGGGCCGAGTTCCCGGCAGGCATTCCAGGTCGGATTCACAACACATAAGGCAGCTTGCATGGCGCGTATTTCGGAAGAGGACATCAACAGGGTTCGCGAGGCCACCGATGCGGTGGCGCTCGTGGGCGAGTACGTCCAGCTCCGGCAGCGTGGCTCCGACTTCTGGGGATGCTGCCCGTTCCACGGCGAGAAGACGCCGTCTTTCAAGGTCAACGCCCAAACGCAGCTCTGGCACTGCTTCGGATGCGGCGAGGGCGGCGACGTGTTCAAGTTCCTCATGAAGAAGGAGCAGTTCGACTTTCCCGAGTCGGTGCGCTACCTGGCCTCGAAGGCCGGCATCACGATTACCGAGGAAGAGGGCGGCATGCCCTCCGGCTACAGGGCGAGGCTGCTGGCCATTTGCGAGGAGACCGCCGAGTTCTACCACACGCAGCTCATGCGCGGCAAGTCCGCCGGATGCGCCGCCGCCCGCGAGTACCTGGGGTCGAGGGGCCTCGGGGGCGAGGTGCCCAGGAAGTGGAACCTGGGCTATGCGCCCGGCAGCGGCGCGCTCGTGGCGCACTTGAGGCAGAAGGGCTTTACCACCAAGGAGATGGTGGATGCCAACGTCGCCAGCGCGGGCAGCAGGGGAGGCGCGGTTCGCGACAGGTTCTACAACAGGGTGATGTTTCCCATCCACGACCTGCAGGGGCGCACCATCGCCTTCGGCGGGCGCGTGATGGGCAAGGGCGAGCCCAAGTACATCAACACGTCGAACTGCCCGCTCTTTTCCAAGCGCAGCAACCTCTTCGGAATCGACGTCGCCAAGTCGCCTATCGTCAACACCTCCACCGTCGTGGTGGTGGAAGGCTACACCGACGTGATCGCCATGCACGGGGCGGGCTTCGCCAACACGGTGGCCACGCTGGGCACGGCGCTCACCCCACAGCATGTGAAGCTGCTGGCCCGCTTTGCCAAGCGCATCGTGTATCTCTTCGACGGCGACGCGGCCGGGCAGAAGGCGGCCGACAGGGCATCGGAGCTCATCACCTCGACAGTCACTCCCGAGTCTGGCGCGCAGCAGGTCACGCTCGACGTGGCTGTGATCCCCGACAACATGGACCCGGCGGACTGTATCGCCAAGGGCGGCAGGGAAGCCATGGAGGCGGTGCTCGCAAACTCCAAGCCGCTGCTGCGCTTCGTGCTGGACCGCAGGATCGCGTCTTACGACCTGTCGACCCCCGAGAACAGGGCGCTTGCCCTGCCGCATGTGCTGGAGCCGCTGGTGCCCATCCGCGATTCAATCCTAGCAGACGAATACGTGGCATACCTGTCGGACGTGTTCAAGGTCGATTTCGAGAGGATGCGCAAGGAGCTAGCCAAGGCTCCGGTGCCCAAGGGCTACGTGGGAGATGGGGGAACTGCCGGCCCCGGCGATGCCGGCCAGCGCGGCAGCGTAAACAGGTACGCCTACGAGGCACCCAATGCCGTGGCTCCCGTTCCGGCCGTTCCTGCAGCGCCTGCGAAGATCAGGATTCCCCGTAGCGGCCTTATGCGTTGGGAGGCCGAGCTGCTGTGCCTCTACGCCACGCGCCCGGTGGTGCGCATGGACGTGATCCAGGACATGCGCGACGAGAGTTGGTGCTGCGAGGTCTTCGCCAGATGCTGGGCGGCGATGCAGCAGCTTGGCACCGATGCCAGCCCGTCCGAAATGGTGGCCGCATGCTTGTCGCAGGTTCCCGAATCCGAGGCCGTGTGGAACCTGCAGCTCATGGTGGGCGAAGCCCCGCAGGAGGCGCTGTCGGCGGCGAGGGTGATGCTCAAGGAGAGGCGCAAGGCGGCGTTGGAGAGCCAGATTGCCGATCTGGAGAACCAGATCAAGTACCAGATGCTGCCTGCGGAAGAATCCGAAAGGGTCTTCGCGCAGATAGCCGAACTTCAAAAAAGGTTGTCTGCTTTGCGAAATAATGTTTGACATTACAAATATATGGGTATAAATATATAAGTTCGGGAACTCACAACTCAAACATGAGAGGAACCAGATGTCGACAGAGAATATCGAGCAGGTACCCGCAGAAATCGAGATGTACGAGAAAGAGATCCACGAGCTAGAGGAAATCGGCCACGGCGCCAAGAACGAAATCAGCCACGACGACATCAACAGCGTGTTTTCGGACATGCAGATAGACGACCAGCAGTTCGATGCTGTGACGGGCTATCTCGAGACCCAGGGTTTCAAGATCGTAGACGATAGCGACCCCGATGTAGATATCGACGAACAGGACATCGACATCGAAGAGGCGCTGGAGATAGATGCCCAGTCGGCATCCGATGATATGGACGATATGGACGACCTCGACGATGACGACGAGGAGAAGGACGAGGACGTCAAGGCCGCCGAGAAGATCGACATCGTGATGCCCGCGGCCACCACCAAGTCCAAGCGCCGCAAGAAGACTGCCAGCGACCCGTCCATCCAGCTGCTCACCGGCGACCCCGTCCGCATGTACCTCAAGGAGATCGGCAAGGTTCCGCTGCTCACCGCGGCTGAAGAGATCGACCTCGCCATGAAGATCGAAGCCGGACTCGATGCCACCGAGAAGCTCGAGAAGGCCGAGGACGAGGGCGTGGAGCTGGATCGCAGGACCAAGCGCCACCTCACTCGCGTGGAGCAGGTGGGTCTGGATGCCAAGCAGCAGCTCACCGAGGCCAACCTCAGGCTCGTCGTGTCGATCGCCAAGCGCTACGTTGGCCGCGGCATGATGTTCCTCGACCTCATCCAGGAGGGCAACCTCGGCCTCATCCGCGCGGTCGAGAAGTTCGACTACACCAAGGGATTCAAGTTCTCCACCTACGCGACCTGGTGGATCAGGCAGGCCATCACGCGCGCAATCGCCGACCAGGCCCGCACCATCCGCATCCCCGTGCACATGGTAGAGACCATCAACAAGCTCGTGCGCGTGCAGCGCCAGCTGCTGCAGGAACTTGGTCGCGAGCCAACGCCGGAGGAGATCGGCAAGAAGATGGACCTCACCCCCGAGCGCATCCGCGAGATCCAGAAGATCTCGCAGGAGCCGGTGTCGCTCGAGACGCCCATCGGCGAAGAGGAGGACAGCCAGCTGGGCGACTTCATCGAGGACCAGACGGCGGTCGCGCCGCCCGATGCCGCGAGCTTCACGATGCTGCAGGAGCAGCTGGGCAAGGTCCTCGACGGTCTGGCCGACCGCGAGCGCAAGGTCATCGAGCTGAGGTTCGGCCTCGTCGACGGGCATCCGCGCACGCTCGAGGAGGTCGGCAAGGAGTTCGGCGTGACCCGCGAGAGGATCAGGCAGATCGAGTCCAAGACTCTGGCCAAGCTGAGGCACCCCTCGCGCTCGTCGAAGCTCAAGGACTATCTGGAGGAGTAGGGCTGTCTTCCCTTTAGCGAAGGCAGTATATGGAAGAGGCTCTGCCGTGGCTGGTTTCCACATGTGGGAACCAGGCCGGGGCAGAGCCTCTTTTTGCGTGCAGGTCTGCGACTTGCCCGCCTGCCTTCGAGCTACAGTCTGCTAGGCCAGCTGATTCGGCAAGATGCTCTCAAGCTGAAGCTCGTAGTAGCGCACGATGTCGGCCGCGTAGAAGTAGCGGTTGCGCTTGCGGCTGTCGATGGGTTCTATCA
>CAVFRF010000093.1:0-14739 GCA_963624975.1 Bacteroidaceae bacterium | reverse complement strand
ATGATGATGTCGATCACTAGGCTGATGATGGAGATGACCTTGAGGATCCTGCGGTTGATAGACATGAAACTCTCTTTCTAAACTCTTGGGGAACCATTTCCTCAAATTGCTTTGCGGGGGATGCCCCGCCGGATGATGCTTGCACCAAGCGGCGCAAACCGACAAATAAGCATAGCACAGTGGTACAGATTTGTTTGCGACGTTTCGCGATATCCTGCATTGAGGGCCGCATTTAGCATGCTATGTAATGAAACCCTATGGAAACCAAGGACCCGCCGAGCAGCTCGACGGGTCCTTCGCTCGCAATATGTCCGCTCTGGGCGCCTCTCCCCCGCTCCCGCACGCACTCAATCCCAGCGTGCGCTGCAGGGTCTACAGCCCCACGAAGCCCAGCCATGCATCGAGCATGTGCCACACGTCGCTCTGCTCGCTCTTGCTCAGATTCGCGATGGTGGTGGTGTGGTTGTAGCTGGACTCGAAGCATTTGATCCGGCTGTTGCTAAACGACAAGTCGGGACGCACGAAATACCAGGGGTCGCTCTGCCCGCTCACCATGATCAGATGCGCGGTATCGGTGGAGTTGAGCCATTCGATCATCGCGTTGCGCGTCGAGGCATCGTAGGGCATGGCGTCCAGCTGCTCGGAGGTCAGGTACATTTCCGAATACGGGCGGTTGTCCTCGACGGCAACGTAGTAGGCCGCCTTCTCGTCGTCGGGCGCGGCGTCTCTCGCCTCGGCTACCAGCTGGCGCAGGTAGTCGAAGTTCTCCTCGTAGTTGCCCATCTCGCAATACGACTGGACCGCATAGGGGAAGAAGCCGACGTTCGACGCATAGGAGCTTGGCGGCTCGAACTCCGCAATGCAGGCGTAGATCTGTTCGGGATCGTCGTCGTTGATGGCCTGGGCGATCCTGTCCACGACCTTCTCCTGGTAGTACTGCCAGAACCCGGCTGCGGGAAACTCGTTTACCGCCACGTCCCAGAGCCGCTCGGCCTGGGTGTTCGCGTCGGTTCCGAAATAAGACTCACGGAACTTGCAGCCCTCCTCGACAGCCTGCTGGTAGTACCTGGTCTGCAGCTCGTCGCGATGCTTGATGCAGGCCACCTGGAACCGATCCAGCAAATCGTGCCACTCGCTGGCCTGCTCTTCGCCGTAGGACTTGTAGCCGATCTCGCCATAGAGGGCGTCCATCATGCGGCTGTCGCTGCTGCCATCGCAAAACGGGGCGCAAAACGCCACGAAGGCATCGGCATCGTTGTAGCCGTGCTGCTCCTGGAAATAGCACTGGTAGTCGGTGGTCAGGCCGCCCTTGCTCGTGCCCGTCCAGATTCGCTTGCCCGAAAGCACGCTCGACATCTTCTGAACCACGTCGTGAAAATCGCTTGCAGCCTGCTCCATGGTCAGGTAGTTCCACAGCTCGGTGCTGTCGTTGTTCAGCCCCGCAGGCGTCGAGTTGCCGAAGAAGCGGTACTCCATCTGGATCATGTTCGGCGTGCCGTACCTGCTGGCGAACGTCTGGCTGCATAGCTCCTGATACGCAGAGGCCGGAATGTCCAAGAGCATGTAGCCTTCGGTGTCTACGATGTTGACGGCATCGTCGCCCGTATAGAACAGGCGCACATGCAGGTCGAACGAGCCGGCGGAGGCATCGGAATGGTCGACAGGCTCCTGGAAGGTGACCTCGTAGATCTTGTACGTCTGGTCGAGACCCGCCTTCGCGATGTAGTCGTTCGTGTATTCCTCGACGCTGGTAACGCCATCGATCGCCAGAAGCCGCTCGGATATAGACGCGTCGGCAGACATTTGGGAAGCTGCTTGCCCGACGACCTGCTGCTGGGCAACAGGGGCCATCGTGATAGTGCAGCCCGAACAGGTCGCGCATCCGAGCACCAGCGCGAGGCCGGCGAGCAGGGCGAAGACTTTCCTGAAACGTGCGGTTGTGTTGGCAGTGTTGGCAGTGCAAACCATGGCGAGTTTCCTTCGTTCGTTGTGGATCCATTCGGCGATGTCTACGACCCTATAGCTTAGCCGTTTTCTTCGATTGCCGAACGTCAAAACGCAGGCATGTCGTCTAAAGACGGACGGGCATGCAAAACATGAATTATAATGGCATTCAAGCTTTGCTGATTTGTCGATCACGCCGGAGCTGTTCTGGCGATCACGCCGGCTTTTGAGCGCACTGCCGCACTTGTACGAGAAAGCTGCAACAAGGGAAATGACACGGGACAATCGTTTGCTGGGCCTGCTCACCGCAGCGGGCAAGAAACTGATGGGCCTTGGCTTGTCTATGGCGATATTGGCTTCGACGCTGTGCCCCATGCCGGCGCAGGCCGCCGATTCCGACGTGAAGCAAGTGCGGGTCGGCTGGTACCAGAGCGACATGTTTCAGGAAGGCACGTCGGAGTCGGAACCCAAGAGCGGCTACAGCTACGACTATCTCCAGAAGATATCGGACTACACCTCCTGGGAATACGAGTACGTGTATGGAAGCTGGACGGAGCTTTACGAAAAGCTCGAAAACGGAGAGATCGACTTCCTGGGCGGCGTATCCATCACCGACGAGCGCAAGGGGCGCATGCTCTTTCCCGATTCCGAGATGGGCACCGAAGAGTACTGCCTGTGCAAGAAGTCGTCGGACAGCTCGATATCGGCATCCAATCTGACCACCCTGAACGGGAAGAAGGTCGGACTCATCTACAACAACCTGATGTCCGAATACACCGAAGAGTGGATCCAAGCGCAGGGACTGGACATCACGCCGGTCTATTTCGAGAGCTTCGAGGAGAGGGATGCGGCGCTGGACGATGGCCAGGTCGACCTCAAGACCACGACCATGGACACGGCCCTCGCCACGGAGCAGATCACCGAGGTGGCGAAGGTCGGAGAAGAACCCTACTACATGGCGATAAGCGCTTCCAGGACCGATTTGCTGGAAGAGTTCAACAGCGCTCTGGCCACCGTGATGTCCGTCGATCCCTACGCTTTGCAGAGCCTGCAATACAAGAACTACGGAACCGCCCTTTCGGGCAAGGAGCTGACGGATGCGGAGAAGCAGTGGCTGAAGGACCACGGCACGGTCACCGTGGGGTACCTGGACGATTACCTCCCCTATTCGGACAAAGACGACCATGGCAATGTGCAGGGACTGGTAACCGATGCCCTGGTCAACGCCTTCGAGGCGCTGGGCTTGACCGACCCCCCGCAGCTGCGATACGTCGCTTTCTCCAGCTACGAGGAGATGCTCGAGGCTTTGAACGGCGACAAGATCGACATCGCCTTCCCGGTATCGGACGACCTCTGGCAGCTCGAACAGGCCGGGATACACGCCAGCTCCCGCGTGGTATCCGACAGCGGGTCGTTGTTCTACAAAGCGGCGAGCCAGAAGAACGACATCCAGAAGATCGCCGTCAACCAGAACAACTCGCTGCAGATCGGCTATTCGCAAAGCGTCTACCCGGATGCGGAGCTTGTCTACTACTCCAATATCGACGAGTGCCTCAAATCCGTGCTGAACGGAGAGACCGACGGCACGATCATGGACACCATGAGGGTGCAGTACGTCACGGCCAACGAGGCGTACAACGGCCTGACCTACGTGCAGCTGAGCACCAGCACGGGCAAATGCTTCGGAGTGAAGCACGGCAACACCGACCTGCTGCTGATCTTGAACCGCGCCATCAAGGTCCTGGGCACTTCCTATGGCATCGACTATTCGTATCGCTACATCGCCAGCTTCTACTCGTATGAGTTTGGGGATTTCGTCAAAGCGCATCTCCTGGAAGTCTTCGTGGTTGCGAGCGTTTGCGTTGCGCTGATCATCGCATTGCTGGTGCGCAATGTGCGCAAGAAGGAGCGGGAGGTTCTGGAAAAGGAGCAGCTCAGAAAGCGAGCCGAGTCGGCCGACCGCGCCAAATCCGTGTTCCTCTTCAACATGTCGCACGATATTCGCACGCCCATGAACGCGATACTCGGGTTTGCCACCCTGATGGAGAAGGAACTGGACCAGCCGAATCGGCTGAAGGTCCATCTGGACAAGATCAGGATCTCGGGGCAGTACTTGCTCAACCTCATCAACAACGTGCTGGAAGTGGCCAGGATCGACAGCGGAGAAGAGACCCTCGACGAGAACATCACCGACCTGGCCGACGAGAAGACCTTCGTGCTGTTCGAAAACGATATCGAGAAAAAGCAGCTGTCGTTTAGCAATAAGCTCGATGTCGAGCACCAGTACGTTTATGCAGACGGCCACAAGCTGCAGGAAATACTTTCGAACCTCCTGTCCAACGCCGTGAAGTACACCCCAGATGGCGGCAAGGTTGCCATAAGCCTGCGCGAAGAGCCGTGCGACAAGCCCGGATACGCCACCTATGTCTACGAGGTGTCGGACACGGGCATCGGCATGTCGGAGGATTTTCAGGAGCAGATCTTCGAATCCTTCAGCAGAGAGCGAAACACGACAGAGGGTAAGGTCGCGGGCACGGGCCTTGGGATGTTCATCGTGAAGAAGCTGACGGACCTCATGGGCGGGACCGTGGAAGTGACGAGCACTCCGGGAATCGGAAGCACCTTTACGGTGACCCTGCAGCTGCGCATTGCCCGGAATGCAGCGAAGGCACCGCAGGAGATTGCCAGCGCAGAGAACGCCGACCTGGATCTGTCGGGCCTGAGGATTCTCCTGGCAGAGGACAACGACCTGAATGCCGAGATCGCCATCGCGATCCTGGAGGACGCGGGGGCGAAGGTGGACCGTGCCGAGGACGGCATCGTTTGCGTCGATATGCTCACGAGCGCGCCGAGCCGGACCTACGACCTGATTCTCATGGATATCCAGATGCCGAACCTAGACGGCCACGATGCCACCCGTCGCATCCGCAGCCTGGGCGACCCGCAGAAGGCCAACATCCCGGTGGTCGCGATAACCGCCAACGCCTTCGAGGAAGACAGGAGGGCCGCCATCGAAGCCGGAATGAACGGCCACATAGCGAAGCCGTTCAGCATCGACGAGATCGGCAAGACCATCGGCGAGGTGCTCGCAGGGGCGAAGTAGGCTTCCTCTCCCCCACCCCACCCTGCAAAGAGACTGTCTCAGGCGCCAGCAGCAGATGCGACGCTGGGGGTTCGGCATGTTCGGCTCGAAGCTTTCCCGGAATTTATACGGATTAGACCCTAGCAATGGCTCGAGTCGGGTACTACCATGCAAACCGTATCGAAAGGGGAAACCATGCCGAAAGCAATCCGAAAGCTTGCGGGGGGGGGCTTTGGCAGCAGTGCTCGCCTGCTCCATGAGCATACCCGCACCGGCGCTAGCCTATAGTCAAGCAAGCGACGCCAATCAAATCCCGCAAGAAGAGCAGAACCCGCAGGAAGAGCAGGGTCTGCAAGAAGAGCAGGATCTGCAATCCGAAAGCGACGACTCGCAAGGTTCTCAGGCCAGCGGCGACGAGTCGCCTGACGTCGAAACGGTCGAAAACGGCTTGAGCATACAAGACACCGACGGGCAGCTGGATACCCAGTCTGCCGATGAAGCCGAGTCTGAGGATTGCGAGACGGCTTCCTACAATCCCGACGACGACGTTGTACCCGTTGATTGGACGACGAGCTACGACGACGACGATTTCGAGTGGTGCATCGACGACACCGGCACGCTGATCGTGCGCCCCAAGGACGGCGCGGAGTCGGCAACGGTCTATCGCCGCAAGGGAACTTCGATGGGCGGCGAGTACTTCTGGCCCTGGTATGGCAAGAAGTTCAAATACGCACGTTTCGAAAAACACATAAAGGTGATTACCTGCGTGGATATGTTTAGCTCGCAGGATGCGCTCAGAAGTGTCGATTTCACCAATCTCGACACCTCCGGCGTTAAAAACTTCAAGAACATGTTCTTCTTTTGCTCGAGCATGCAAGACATCGATTTGACGGGTCTCGACGTCTCGAGCGCTACCAACCTGCAATGCATGTTCTCGTGCTGCGAGGGTCTAAAAGAGGTAGCCACCTCCGATTTCTCCACCTTCGACATGAGCAAGATAACCAACGTGTCTGGGATGTTCTACTGCTGCACCAATCTGGAGTCGGCCGACCTTACATCGCTCGACACATCTAGCGTGACGACGATGGCGAGCATGTTTCAAGATTGCAAAAACCTGAAAACCGCGAAGCTGTCGTTTACAGACACTTCGCAAGTAACCAGTTTTGCCGACATGTTCTACAGGTGCCTCGCGCTCACTTCTCTCGACATATCGAATTTCGACACGTCTTCGGCGCTCGACATGCAGTCCATGTTCTACATGTGCGAATCTCTCAAAACGCTCGACGTCTCATCGTTCGACACCTCCAAGGTCATCGACATGGAGTGCATGTTCGAAGATTGCGAGGCGCTAACCAAGCTAGATTTGAAGAATTTTAAGACACCGGCCCTCATCAGGACGGGATCCATCTTCGGCGGTTGCAAAAGCCTGAAAACCCTCGATATATCGAACTTCGATACGAGAAATATCGACTACGCCAAATATACTTATGGCGCGGATTACTTTTTTGGCTCCACCGAAGACAGCTCTTTAACCACCATTAAAATAGGGTCAAACTTCGACTTCAGGTACAACACCGACACTCGCAAGTTCGCCTTTCCCGTGTCGTCCGAAACAGGAAAGTCGTACCGGTGGACAAGCAGCGCCGACGGCAAAACATACACTTCCAGCAACATCCCCATAGGAGTGGCTGCCACCTATACGCGCAAGGTGGTCAGCCGGCCTGGCACCTCCGGCTACTATGTAACGAGCGCAAGCTCTACAGAGACCAAGCACTCGCACATCTTTCAGCGCTGCAATAACGACTACACGCTTCTTTTTGGCAAGGCAGAGGCCGAAGAGCATATCAACAACTCCTACCACAGCGGTGCCCTAAGGTACGTTGATACGGAGGTTTTGCACACCAATCGCATCGCGGGAGCATGTCGCTACGACACAGCCGCGCTTATTTCGAAGGCAACCTATTCTAGCCAGCTTAAGGGGACGGGCGCCATAGTGCTTGCATCTGGAGAGAATTTCCCGGATGCACTCGGTGCGTCGGCACTGGCGGGCGCCCTTGACGCGCCCATACTCCTCACCAGCTCCAGCTCCCTGAGCGCGCAGGTGTCGTCGGAAATCTATCGCCTCGATGCCGACACGGTCTACATCGTGGGCGGCACGTCCGCGGTATCGCAAGCGGTGGAAGACCAGCTGAAAGCCTACGGCCTTACGGTGGTGCGAGTGGCGGGTAGCACGCGCCAGGACACCGCCGTCGAAGTGGCCGACACGGTCGCCACCATGGCTTCGCCCGACACCGCCATAGTGGCTTCGGGCAGCACCGCGTGGGATTCGCTGTCCATCAGCCCGTATTCGTACAGCAAGAAGTACCCCGTCTATCTCACCGATGGCGATGGCACGCTGTCGGCGAGCACGATTGCCGCCATCAAGGCCAACGGCAACATCAAGAACATCGTGATCACCGGCGGCACGTCTGCTGTTTCGCCGGAGGCGCAGAGCGCCCTCGAGGCGGAAGGCTATTCGGTCGAGCGCTGGTCCGGATCGGACCGCTACGAGACCTCCCAGGCGATTGCCGACCATGCGATTGCCGATGGAATGTCGTCGCTCACCGTGGGCGTGGCCTCGGGAGAAAGCTTCGCAGACGCGCTGGCCGGCGCGGCGCTCATCGGCAAGAACGGTGGCGTGATGCTGCTTTCGCCAAAGAGCGACGGCACGCAGGTCGCCTCGTGGATAAAGCCGAAGCTCAGCATCCACGCCGTGTACTACCTGCTTGGAGGCACGGCGGCGTTGAGCACCGACGTGAAGTCGCAGATCGATGCCCTCTGCACATATCCGCACATCGGCTCCGACTATGATGGCTAGCCAGCTATAGGCTGAGCCTGCAGAGGGCTTGCGTGGCCGAGCCAGCGGAGACGTCACGCAGAAGGCAGCAGGTTGCTAAAGTATTCCGTGCGCCCGGCCAGCACGTCGTCGTAGAAGCCCTGCTTCCAATCGATGTAGTCGATGCTGGCCTGGATCTCGGCCATCTGGGCTATAAGGCGCTCTCGCTTTTCGGCGAGCATTGCCTTGCGCTCTGGTATGCTCTGCTCGCCTTTGAGGCAAAGCTGCAGGTAGTCGCACATCTCCTCGATGCTCATGCCGCATTTCTTGAGGCAGACGAGGCTTTTCACCCACTCCACGTCGTGCTCGTCGAACACGCGGCGGTTGTTCTTGTCGCGCTTGACGTTGGGCACGAGCCCCTGGTTGCAGTAGAACTTCAAGGTCTGATAGGTCATGCCGGCATCGCGGCACACCTCCATCATGGTGAACAGCTTGCCGCTTGCCCGAACGCGCTTGGGCGCATTAGTCGCATCATCCGAATCGGATTTGATTGTCGATGTCGTCCTCGCCATGGCTCCTCCGAAAATTCTTGAAATTACCCCTTGACCGATAGTTACTATCGGTTGCTATAACAGCATTGTCAAGGACATTTCGACAATACGAGGAGCAATCGTGACTTTCGACCCAAACGACATGATGTATGTTGAGCTGAGCAACGGCGCGAAGATGCCGCAATTGGGCTACGGCGTGTACCAGGTAACGCAGGACGAGTGCGAGCAGCTTCTTCAGCCATAGCGACCCCGCCATGGTGCAGTGGTTCGCGAAGATCGTAGAGCAACGCAAGACCAACCACGACTGCCGCCAAGACAAGAAGAACTGGTAGAGAGGAGCGAACGATGTTCGACAATTGCATTTCGAGAAGAAAATTCGCAACGGCAATCGCCATAGGAACCGCCGTCGTGGCGCTCACGATGGCCGGATTGGTCGCAGGATGCTCCTCCGATGGAGAGAAGCCGGCGCAGTCTGATGCCAGCGACCAGACCCAGCAGTCTACACGCACGCAGGCAACGACGGGCGGAGATTCTGGAAAGGTGCTGGTGGCGTACTATTCGGCGCAGGGGCATACGGCCGAAGTTGCCAAGGCCGTGGCCGATGAACTTGGCGCCGACCTGTTCGAAATCATGCCGGAGCAGGAGTATTCGGAAGAAGACCTGGACTGGACCGACTCGAACAGCCGAGTCTCACGCGAGCACGACGACGAGAGCCTGCGCGACATTGCCCTATCGAAGACGACGCCCGACAACTGGGCTTCCTACGACACCGTCCTCGTGGGCTATCCCATCTGGTGGGGCATCGCTGCATGGCCGACCAACCGCTTTGCCGCAGACAACGACTTCACCGGCAAGACGGTGATTCCCTTCTGCACTTCATCGTCTTCGGACATAGGGCAAAGCGGACAGATCCTCGCCGACGCAGCCGGCAACGGCGACTGGAAGGAAGGACATCGCTTCTCGTCTGGTGCGACGGATGACGAAGTACGCGCCTGGACTCGCGAAATCTGACAACAATTGCGGTTTCGCCTGTACCGCTGTCACTCCCCTGGACAGCATCTTCGGTTTCGCCTGTACCGCTGTCACTCCCCTGGACAGCATCTTCGATTTCGCCTGTACCGACAGGCCTCCTTTGGACAGCATCTTCGGTTTCGCCTCATTTCCTTCCAAAACAGTAGTCGAAACCACCCACGGCGGCCCTCTCCAGCCACCCGTTTCGGGCAAAACCGCAAATGCTGTCCATGGCTTGGCGTCAGTTGAGGCGCAATCGCAATTGTCGTCCATCCGGTGGCCGCATGCGAGGGCGCAACCGCAATTGCTGTCCAGAGCAGTACGTTGAGCGGAAGAGCTTTCGACCCCCCGGCTAGCATATTGGACGTAAAATGTGACGAGCACGCTGTGCGGCGGCATCTCCAGGGCTGCTGCCGCACAACGATACCCATAGAGTCCGAAAAAGATTCTGGAGGCAGAAGATGAAGATCGCGATCATAAACGGAAGCGCACGGAAAGGCAACACTTCGACGGCGATCCAAACGTTGGCCGAAGGAATTGCCGAGGGAAACGAGGTGGAGATAATCGCGCCAGACAAGCTGCACATCGCCCCCTGCAAGGGGTGCGGCGCCTGCCAATGCAGCGGCGATTGCGTCGATGACGACGACACTAACCCCACGGTAGACAAGATCGTTTCGGCTGACGCGATCGTCTTCGCCACTCCGGTCTACTGGTGGGGCGTCTCCGCGCAGCTCAAGCTCGTTATCGACAAGCTCTACTGCAGGGCCACGCAGCTAAAGAATAAGAAGGTCGGAGTCATCGCTATCGGGGCAGCTCCGGTCGGCGACGTTCAGTACCAGCTGATCGACAAGCAGCTCCAGTGTATCGCCGACTACCTGTCTTGGGAGATGCTGTTCCAGAAATCGTACTCGGCACGCGACAAGACGGACCTTGCCAACGACGCAGATGCCCTCGCCGAGCTGAAGCATCTCGGCGCGATCCTGTGAGCAAAGGGCCATCTCATACGGCTTCGGCGGATAGCGCGACAGCCCGTCAACCATGAGCCGATGACGAACAGTCAACAGAGACGGATTCGGCCTGGGAAAGTAATGATGCAACCCCTGTCGGACATTAATCTGAGCCCCATGAAAAATGGCGGGGAAGAAATCCCCGCCATTGGATGAATCAGGACCTTCCGGCCAGCCCAGTATGGACTCATTGCATAGCTTCAGTCCAACGACTTCTTAACGGCCTTGGCCCAGGCATCGATGTCTGCCTGCGGGGTCTTCTGCTCGGTGCCGCCAGAAGAATCGAACCTGACCTCGATGCCGGCACCCGCTACTGCGCCTGTCGCGGCATTCTCGATGTCCGCGTTGGTGCTGCCGGGCCACCCTGCGCTCGTCGAGAAAGGCACGACGGTTTTACCCGACCAATCGACGCTGTTCATGAAGGTCTTTACCGCCGGCACCATGGTATACCACCAGGTGGGCGTTCCCACTGCGATTGCATCGTAGCGCGCGGGGTCGTGTTCAAGCGCTTCGATCCTCGGCTCGAAGCCGGCGTTGACCTCGTCTTGCGCCTGCCTAACGGTCGTATCGTAGTCGTCGGGATAGGACTCGACGGTCTCGATGCGCTCAAGGTCGGCACCACATGCCATCGCCAGTTGCTCGGCAATCTTCTTGGTGTTGCCATTGCTCCAGGTGTAGTAAACGACCAGCAGCTTCTTGCTCATAGTGGACTCCAATCCTTTATCGCCTTTGCCTGCCAGCTATGCGCTATTCGGCCTTCAGAGCGTTGTAGGCTGTGTCGTCCACCGGCTCGCACCATTCGTTGCTGGTGTCTTCGCCGGGGTATTCGAAGGCGAGGTGGCTGAACCAGCTGTCGGCCCCGGCACCGTGCCAGTGCTTGACGTTCGCGGGAATCTCCACGATGTCGCCGGGCTTCAAGGCTCGAGCAGGCTTGCCTTCCTCCTGGTACCAGCCGAAGCCGTCGATGCAGATGAGCACCTGGCCGCCGCCGGTGCTTGCATGGTGGACATGCCAGTTGTTGCGGCAGCCCGGTTCGAAGGTCACGTTGTGGATGGGCAGATAGTCGCCTTCGGCGGTGAGGCTCTTGAGGTAGCTTTGCCCGATGAAGTACTGCGCGAAGGCGTCGTTGGGCTCGCCCAGGCCGAAGAAGCCGCCGTGGGACTCGGGGGCGCTGCCGGTTGCGTCGCCCGTCTCGCCATCTGCATAGACTTCCTTGGCCAAATTGAAGGTCGCCCACGCCTTGGGCCAGCCGGCGTAGAAGGCCACATGGGTTACGGCGGCTGCGAATTCCTCGCGGGTCACGCCGTGCGCCTTGGCGTTCTGGATGTGATACGCGAGCGAGCTATCGGTAATGCCCTGCGCCATGAGGGTCGTGACGGTAAGAAGGCAGCGGGTTTTGAGGTCGATGCCGCCGTTGTTCCAATTCTCGCCGAAGAGCACGTCGTCGTTGAAGTGCGCGAACTCGGGCGCGAAGCTGCCAAGCTGGTCTCGGCCTGCGGTCTGCTTGATGGTCATGTTGTTCTCGTCCATATGGCACGGCTCCTATCGCGTGAGCTTGACCTTGGTGATGCCGGAGTGTCCGAGGGTGGTGTACTGCATGGTTTGCCACCTTTCTGAAACGCTCGGAGTGTTCTTGCTTCTTCAACAGTATTCGCAACGCGATTCAATGTAAAATGCCTATATCAACTACTTGGGTATACATATTCCGAATTGTTCCGAAAGGATGGATAGCGAACTTGGAACTGCGGACGCTGCGCTACTTCCTCGCGGTGGCGCGCGAGGAAAACATGACCGAGGCGGCAAACGTGCTGCGTGTGACGCAGCCAACGCTTTCGCGCCAGATTGCCGACCTGGAACGGGAGCTTGGCGTAACGCTGTTCGAGAGGACGAACCGCTCGTGCACGCTCACGGGCGAGGGCATGCGCTTGCGTCAGCGTGCCGAGGAGATAATCTCGCTGGTCGAGCAGGCGGAATCGGAGCTTTCCGACGACGCGGGCGAGCTTTCGGGCGTTATCCGCATCGGCGCGGGCGAGACGCAGGCCATGCGCTTTGTACTGCAGGTTTTCGCCGACCTTCATCGAGATCACGCGGGCGTGACGCTGGAGCTGTATACCGGCAATGCCGATGCAGTGGAAGAACGCCTAGAGCGCGGCCTGCTAGATTTCGCGTTGCTTATAGAACCCGTCAACCTCGACAAGTACGAGTGGCTGCGCATGCCTGGCATCGACAGGGTAGGCGTTGCCGTTTCAGCTGAAAGCGAATGGGCTGAGCTTGAAGCCGTGGCGCCGGCCGACGTGGCGCGTATGCCCTTGTTGTTAAGCTCGCGCACGTCCAACAAGACCGTCGACCTCGAGGCTTGGTCGCAAGGCGCGCTTAAAGCCGAGGACCTCGATGTAGTGGGTCGCTTCGACTTGCTGGGCAACGCCGCGCACCTGGTGCGCACGGGCGAGGCCTGCGCCATGGGCATCGACCATCTTCTGCAGCTTGAGGAAAGCGACTTGCTCTTTGTTCCGCTGAAGCCCGCGATGACAATCGGTTCGTTTCTGGTATGGAAGAAGTACCGCCTTCGCAGCCGAGCTTGCGAGGAGTTCATCCACCGGCTTGAGAGTGCGACCCCGCAAGATTGAGAAGAATCACGGTCGCGTTGATGCCAAACTGATGCGAGCCCACAGGGTAAGCGCCCAGCGTTTCAGCAATAATATGTGTGGTTTAATGCTGACAAGAAAAGAGACAAACCATGAATGCACGAGAATATAAGACAGCGGCAAATTTCTGGAAGGCAAAAGAGCGCAAGGAAATGCCGGCCATACAGCTAAAGCCTATCGTTGAGAGCTACCTTCGCGAAAGCTCTGTTTGCGCGCTAGCGACGGGCAGCGGTGAGCAGGTGCGCTGTACTCCGATAGAGTATAGCTATCATGACGGGGCATTTTGGATTTTCACCGAAGGCGGCGAGAAATTCATTGGGCTTGAGCATAACAAGAACGTAAGCCTGGCGGTATTTGACGCAAATCCTCGTTTTGGCGAGCTTAAAAGCGTGCAGGTTATGGGCGTCGCTGAAATCATAGAGCCAATGTCTGATGTATACATCGCTCATGCAGAGTACAAAAAGGTTCCCATTGCCGCGCTGCGAAAGCTCGCAGATGAGGGGCACCCCATGTATCTGCTGCGCATTATGCCTGCGCGCGTAGACGTTTTGTTTTCGGAGCTCAAGAAGCAAGGCTATGGCAGCAGGCAAGTGCTGGAGCTGGCAGATCACGCTGCCGCTGCTTATGAACAACGCGGATGAGGCTATATGTTGGGGTTCGTGTACTGGCCGTGTGCCTTGGTGTTGTTGCCGTACTGAATGGCGAACTTAGGGCAATGATGCAGGCAGCTCAAGCACATGGCGCAACGCTCCGACGTCCAAGCGGGTCGTCCGTCCATCATCAAAATCGCCTGTACAGGGCACTTTTTTGCGCATAGACCGCAACCCATGCAGGTCTGCTCAACGCGAAAGTTGCCAGTCTTTCGCATATGGTCGTAGTAGGGACGGTACACTAGGCGCGCCACGGCAGGCAGTCGGTTTTTCATGTAGTTGCCTCGTGCGCCTTGACGCAGTTTGCTAACGATATCCTCAACCTGCGGCTGCACATCTTCTAGCTTTGCCTGAACCTTCTGCTTGTCCGAAAGGTTGAAAATAGGCGTCCAGGTGTCGGGCATCTTCACGCCAAAGAAGGTGTCAAACGTGAGGCCGCTTCCCTGCTGCAGCGCTTTATCTGCCCAGAAAGCAATTTGGCCGGGGGTGGTGCCGTAGGTGGCAACGAAGAAGATTCCGCTTTCATGCTTGGAAACGGTACACATCGCGAGAAAGTCTTCCATGACGCAGGGCAGGCCCCAGGCATAGGTGGGGCATACGATGCCGTGCACGTCCCTCAACGCCTCCTGATTGGCGTCCAGAATCGAGACAGCCTGCGTACCCAAGGCCGCCGCAATCCTGTTCGCCACATCATGGCTGTTTCCCGTCGCCGAAAAGTACAAGATCATCGTAGTCTCTCCAATCCCACTGGGCGCGCTCTGTCTTACCAACTGAAAAGAGTCATTCAGTGCCATTTCCGATATTCGACGTTCCTGTCGCGCATTCCAGCAGCTCTTCCGGGGACACTTTGTAAAGCTTCGCCAGCGCAATCAGATTGGAGGTGTTGGGGTCGCTGGAGCCGTTCTCCCATTTGGAAACGGACTGGCGGCTGACACCCAGCGTTTCCGCCACAAACTCTTGCGTCATCTGGCAGCGGATACGGTTCTCCTTCAAAGCCTCGCCCAAGGATTTGGCGACGGCCCTCTTTTCCTCCC
>CAVFRF010000092.1:0-17210 GCA_963624975.1 Bacteroidaceae bacterium | reverse complement strand
CGCGGCCGCTGGGTGGACAGCGATTGCGGTTTCGCCTCAGCTGGTGGCGAGTATGCGGACAGCATTTGCGATTTCGCCCGGAGCGAGGGGTCGATAGCGGCTCCTCGTGGGCGGTGACGACCCCTCTTTTGAGCATTTCGTTGGTCGTCGCTCGGGAAAGAGGGGCGAAATCGCAAATGCCGTCCATGTCGGATGTGCCGGCTCAGGCGCAATCGAAGATGTTGTCCATGCGGATAGGCAAGCTGAGGCAATACCGCAAATGTTGTCCTCCCTACGGCTGCGGAAGCAGGCGAAATCGCAGATGCTGTCCAGCAGGGGGATGCAACCAAGCTCGTCCAGTTCACGCATCTTGAGAAGGGCTTTGAAGTACTCGCAATCATTAAGTTCGAGGTACGGTCGCACTCTCGATGTTCGGAATGCTATCTCGGAATGGAGCTGTTCTTGAGAATGCTCTGCGGACTCAAAACTTGCTTGCGGAGTAGATCCCTCTGACGCACGAAGGTCTTGATGTCCCTGATTCTCAAGCGCTTGTTGGCCATCCTCGCAATCGACAAAGCTTGGTTGTGCATCAGGGAACAGTTCATGACTTGTGAGGCAGTAAGCGTAATCACCTTGTATCCTGACGTCATGAGCGCGTTGGTGCGCACGACATCTCGTTTTACGGCATCGCTTCCCTCGTGAAATGCCCTCCCGTCGTACTCGACGCACAGGCGCGAGTTGCGGAACAGTATGTCTGGTTCGAGTTCGCGGACTTTGCTGCTCGCTTCGGGTTTAATGCTCACCTTGGCGTTGAGTTCTAGATCGGAAAGAGAGTATCCGCCCATGAAATGTGGCAAAGAAAGGCAGAGTGACAGCGCCGTTTCCATTGGCGAGCGTGAGGGTCCCCTCACATAGCTAACGGCGCGCGAAAATTGCTTGATGCCATGGGTGCCGGTGAACTTCTTTGCCGCAGAGGCGAGCCGGTCGACGCTGGTGAGCGGCGGACGCGATATGAGGCCACTTTCTGTTGGCGAGTAGAATCCGCAGAACTCGTGCATGAGTCCAATTAGCTCGGCGATTGTGAACACGTTGGCGATTTGGATTAGGCACAACTCGGGCGAAACGATTTCCAGGTTGTCGTCGATTCTGAGCAAAGACCCCTTGGGCAGCAGGCCGCTCATCTCATGGACCGCGATTCCTGCAATGCCGCTATGCGAGGTTCGATATGCTACGGCGATGTGCACGGGTCGGGAGAGCAGCCCGCTATCGAGCATCGTTTCGAGCATGATTGGCCAATCGGCCCTCGGACTTTTTGCCGAAGGGCGAATCATGCAGGAGTTGTCGGGCTCGGGTACCGGGATTCCGGGTGCTCCAACAAGCCGCCAGTATTCGAATGCTGTGTAGTTTGCCAATATAGTAGTCATGCACTGAATGGTAGCCGACGAATCTTACCAAATTCTTAACCATTTCTAAACGAATTCTTACCTTGGCGATGGAACGTGTTGTTTCGGAATGGTGCAACATGCAGGACGGGTGCGCTGCCTTGCTGGTGGGGTTAGCGTTGGGCATCGACTGCCTTGACGGATTTTTGGGATTCGTAGATGGGGAGGATATTGCATTGTAGGGTGGTGTTGAGTAGATAGAAGGTGAGTTGGACGATAGCTGAGTACATGCATTGAAAGGCGGCGTTGTGCATATGCAGCGAGAACGGGCCGGGCTCGTCCATTTTCGAAGCCGGCTTTCTTGTTGGGGTACTGTTGTGGACAGCAATTGCGATTAGGCCTGTGCTCGCGGCCGCTGGGTGGACAGCGATTGCGGTTTCGCCTCAGCTGGTGGCGAGCATATGGACGGCATTTGCGATTTCGCCTGGAGCAAGGGGTCGATAGCGGCTCCTCGTGGGCGGTGATGGCCTCTATTTCGGGCATTTCGTTGGTCGTCGCTCGGAGGGGAGAGGCGAAATCGCAAATGCCGTCCATGTCGGATGTGCCAGCGCAGGCGCAATCGAAAATGATGTCCATACGGATAGGCCGGTTGAGGCAATACCGCAAATGCTGTCCACGAGAGGGCTGCGGAAGCCGACGGACTGGGGAATGCTACATCATCCATCCGCGCAATCTGGTTGTTAAGGAGGACATTGTCTGCATCCCGCCGTACATGACGATCTGCCTGCGATGAACGGCGGCCTTTGCTGTCGGGAGTGTCCTCTCGTTAGGGCGTCTCGTGGACAACAATTGCGATTTCGCCTGCTTCTGCGGCTGCTGGGTGGACAGCAATTGCGGTTTCGCCTGCTTCTGCGGCTGTTGGGTGGAATATATTGGATGCGGGCAAAGAGATGATAGGCGGAGCTTGGTGCCAAGCAGCGCAGGAAATGCGGGGCGGTGCGAAGCGCAAGGTGGAAAATGGAGCAGATGATGAGCGAGGGCGAAGTGCCGGAAGGGTTTACGGTTGCGCTGGCGTTGGTGGACGCCGTGCCGGTGGTGCTGTTTGGTGTTGCAGTCGTGATGCTGGGAGTCAAGATCGGCAACCCCGTGTTCGTGCTGGGAGCGGTGCTGGCGTGCATGGGCGGCGCGGGCAAGGTGGCTTGGAAGTTCGTCATGGCGCTGGCGGGCAAGAACGTTGGCTGGCTGGCGAGGCAGATGCGCTTCACCATGCCGCTGGGGTTCGTGCTCATGATCGCGGGGCTCGTGCTTGCTGGGGGAGACGCGCTGGCAGTGCTCGGTGCGCTGGCCGGCATGCCGAGCGTGCTCCTGCTAGTTGTATGGCTGGTGTACATGTGCGCCATGGGCTACTTTGCCGGACATCGCGACCAGTCGAGCGCTCGCGACAACTGGATCGAGCAGCTGGTCAACGCCGCCGGTCAGGCAGCACTTCTGGCGGCTGTGCTCCTTGCAGGATAGCTGGAGATGCGCGATGTGCCCCGGCGATGTCGTTGTTGACATGCGAACGGGCACTCCTTTCAAATAACGTAAAATATTATTGACATGAACGCGTCAATAGTGCGTAATAATAGACGTTACGAGTATCGCGCCAAGGCTGCATCTCGGGTCGAGCATAGCCTGACGGGTTATGGCGACTGAATGATGCGCTGGAAGAGTTTGACAATAACCCGGACCGACCACGGGCTGGCGGAGACGTTACGGCTGCGGCGGACATAGCGACCGTGATGTCCGCAACGCCCGTGGTGCCCGTAACGACCGCAATGCCTGTAACGGTCGCAACGGCCGGCGTGACTTGCGAACGAAAGGTACAACAACGCTAGCGAGATGGAGGCGAAGCGCGACATGGGCAAGAAAACGGCGGTGGTGATGCCCAAGACGAGGGCGATTCTCGAGCAGATGGGCGAGCAGATCAGGCTCGCTCGGCTGCGCCGCAAGTTGCCGATGCAGCTCGTAGCGGATCGCGCTGGCATCAGCCGCCAGACCCTTACGTCCATAGAGAAGGGGTCTCCGACGGTGTCTATGGGCGCATATGCTGCGGTCCTGCATGCGCTCAACAACATGGACACCGACTTACTGCTCATAGCGAAAGACGACGAACTGGGTCGCAAACTGCAAGATCTGGGACTTACCACCCGCAAGCGCGCCCCGAAGCGAGGCGACAATTAGATGCCACGTTCGAAGACAGAACGCTTTGACCTGAGCAGGGCGGCTATCGAGCGCATGGCCCCGGCATTTTCGCTGGAGAAGTGATTGCGTCCTGTCCTTGGGACGGAGCGGGTTTCCAACAGTTAACTGCGCATTTTGAGATGCGATACTAGCAGAGAAGGCCTTCTGGCCAAGGTTCGTAGGTGCCGGTTTCAACCGGCGCGAAAGTTGACTCCCGACCGAAAATGATGATCTGCTGTGATTGATTCGTCGATTCGCGTCGGGCGGGCCGGCAAACCCCACGTCTGCAGAATTGAGCTGCGCACGCCATGTGACGACGGATTCCTGCGGGCATTATTGAACGCTCTTCACGATGGAAGGGCGGCGTTCGGCTTCGATGCGGGTGTCCCGTTTCCTGCTGACATGATTTTGCGCTCCCTGCGACGATATGGCTGTCGGGGTATGGCTTCCTGTTTGAAGCTATTTTTGCTATATAGACAACTGCCAAATGTCTTATGTGCAATGAATATGACGAATTTAGCGATGTAAACCAGTTTTATCTTGCTGTAAATCCAAAATTCTTCTTGCGGGGGGGGCGGGTTGATGATAGCCTTGTGGGGTTACCGGACTCGTTCTGGCTTGCGGCACCGCTCTGCCCTGGCGCAGACGGGATGCGAGCCTAGCATCTCCGGAGCCGTTCGGTTAGGGCGCCGGTTAGTCCCGGGAGGGCTGCATCCGGCGGATCGATGCGTGAGAGGAAAGGCTTATGGGTACTGGAGGACTGTCCAGATGGGGCAAGTTCATGAACGTGTTCTTCTCGTTCGTGCTCGTGTTCTCATTCATCCCAAGCGCGGCGTTTGCCGCGCCTAGTTCGCAAGGGGGTGACACACAAGACGGCACCCAGACCCAGCAGGCCATAGACGACGAAGCGACGCAAGTCTCCGATGAAGTCACGGCTCAAGAGGGCGAGGAATCCGAAGCGGCAGCAGCAGCGGAAGACGAGCCTGCGGCTGGCGACGAGGCCGTGGCCGCCGAGGACGACCAGCCCTTCTCGGGCGGCTCGGGCACCGAGGATGATCCGTACCTCATCTCGACGGCCGACGACATGTTGGAGCTGGCCACGACGACCAACGCGTCGCGTGAGGAGCAAGTCTACAAAGACACCTACTTCAAGATGACCGCCGACATCGACCTCAAGTCGGTGTGCTACGAGGTCGATGGTTCCACGACCAACGACGTGAGCTGGACACCTATCGGCACGCAGGTGTTCGACAGCACGATTTCCACTCAAGTGGGTGCTTTCGGTGGCCATTTCGACGGAGACTACCACCGCATCGAGAATCTCTACATCAATTCCAGCTCTAGCTACGTAGGCCTGTTCGGCTACGTGAGCAATGGATCGATCGAGAACCTCACGGCGAGCGGTGATGTGTGCAACACGAAGTTCAACAACTGCTATACCGGTGGCGTCGTCGGATACTTCGAAGGGCCCGCCTCGCGCGGCTCGGCACGCATATCCAACGTATCCAGCGAAGTCGATGTGAGCGGCAGTCAGTACGTCGGCGGCATTGCTGCTTGGGTGTCCGATGCATCGATTGTCGAGGGGTGCGCGAACCACGGCTCGATTACGCTCAACTCTTTCGGATATGCTGGCGGAATCGTAGGAATCACCAAGAAGGTCAGCTCCAATCTGTGCGACGACCTGATCATTCGCAACTGCTGCAACGACGGGCACCTCTCGCTGGTCAACAAGCAAAGCGGCAGCTACCAGGCTCTTGGCGGCATCATTGGAATCGACGGGTGCAAGGACAACACGACATCCTACCAACAGCTCTACAACTGCTACGACGCGGGTATCTACAGCGCCGACCTCACGGGACGGGGCGGTGGCGTCATCGGCGGCAACGGCGGAGGCACCTTCAACCAGGCCTACGGCAACTACTATCTGGAGGGAAATCCCACGACGACGGACTCCATTCAGGAGAACGTCGGCGCCAAGAAGATGACCTCCGAGCAGATGAAGACCCCGGCCTTCGCCAGCATGATGGGCGATGCGTTCGGCCATGTGGACGGGTCGTATCCTGCCCTCAGATGGGAGGGCACCTCGGGTGCACCCCAGATCGTCTCGCAGCCGGTGGGAGCCGACTACGTGTCGGACACCACGCCGGCCAAGCTCGCTGTGGAGGCTTCCGCCCCCGCCGAGGGAACCGGATTCGGTGGAGAGCTGTCCTTCCAGTGGTACAGCAGCGCCAGCGGGTCCTACTTCGATGCGAAGGCGATCGACGGAGCCACAGGCGCAGAGCTGGCGCTCCAGTCCGCAGAGGCCGGGGAGACATGGTACTTCTGCGAAGTGACCAACACCTTCGGGGGCGATTCCTCCAAGACCTGTACCGACATCGTACGCGTGTACTTTGCGGATGCCATTGCCACCGTACCGCAGGTCGAGGGTCCCGCGGCCGGCCAGTCGGTTTCCTATGGGGATGAGATATCCGCTCTCGAGGCGACCGTGAAGAACGCTGACGACCTCGATGAAGTGACCTACCAGTGGTATCGCTCCACGAACGCCGACGGCTCGGATGCCGTGGCGATTTCCGGTGCGACCGATGCCAGCTACACCCCCTCGAACTCCGAGACGGGCAGCTGGTACTACTACTGCACCGTCACCAACACATTTCAGGGTACGAGCGTGGCGACAGCCTCCACGACGCCCGTACAGGTGAGTGTGTCGGACATCGTGACCATCGCGACACCCCAGCAGCTCGCAAACGTTGCCAAGAACGTGGCTGCGGGAACGCAGTACAAGGGCATCACGATCTCGCTCGCCAACGACATCGACCTCTCCGAGGTGTGCGGCGGCGACCTGGGCGACTGGTCGCCCATCGGCACGAAGACATACCCGTTCCTCGGATCCTTCGAGGGCAACTACCACACCGTAAAGAACATCTCGATCGAGAATGCAACGTCGCAGTATCAGGGCCTCTTCGGCTACGTTGGTTCGAATGGTAAGGCCAGCTCGCAGAGGATAGGCGACTTCACCATCACGGGAATCGTCAAGGCTACCAACTCCTACGTCGGCGCGGCCGCAGGCTACTTCTACGGTGGCACGGGCGATGCCACGGCGTTTCGCATCGAGAACGTGCGCAACGAGGCCACGGTCTCGGGCATCAGCTGTGTGGGCGGAATCGTGGGGCAGATTAACTACGCCCAGATATCGGGATGCGCCAACACCGGCTCTGTGACCGGGACCGGAATCCAAGTCGGCGGCATCGCGGGCAGTTGTGACTGGCGCGTGGCGGTCTCCGACTGCTACAACCTAGGGACCGTCAGCGGCTCCAGCTTGGCGGGAGGAATTGCCGGCCGGGTACAGGGATCGGACCAAACCGAAACCGCATCTGCCAAGTACGTCGTGGGATGCTACAACGCCGGCAAGGTGACGGGCAGCTCTTCCAAAGCCATATGCACCACGAGCAAGGGCGCCGAGAGGTGCTACTACCTCGACAGCACGGCCACCGGAAACGAAGGCGACTGGGCGACTGCAGTTAGCGACGCGTGGCTGAAGTCGGCGGAAGCTCCCGCAGCGCTCGGCGATGCCTTCGCGGCATCTACAGGCGGATACCCGCAGCTCGTATGGGAGACGGCATCCAAGGGCGCGCCCGTGATTGGGACGCAGACCGCATCGCACGAGGCGAACGTGGGGGATGCCAGCCCCGCCAAGATGGAGGTCTCGGCCTCCGTATGGGAGGGCTTCGGCTTCTCCGGCGGCAAGCTGACCTACCAGTGGTGGTCCAGCGCCGACTCCGCTATCGGCGGAAGCGACGACAATGCCATCGAGGGCGCGACCGAGACGGCATACGCGCCCTCCACGGAGGCCGCGTCGGCGCTGTGGTACTACTGCGTGGTCACCAACTCGTGGGGCGAGGGCGACGGGGCGCAGAGCGCCTCGACGACGAGCGCCATCGCCTCCTACCCGGTCCATTCCGGAACCGCAGCGGCGACCCCGACGTTCACGACGCATCCTCAGAGCGCGTCCTATGGGCCGCTTGACTCGCCAGCTGCGCTTACCGCCGAGGCCAAGGTCGAGGGCGAAGGCGCGGGGACGCTGACGTACCAGTGGTACTCCAACACCATCAACTCCGAGCTTGGCGCGACCGCCATCGAAGGTGCGACGGACCCGAGCTACACCCCGTCCCTCGAGGCGGGAGACACCTACTACTACTGCGTGGCCACCAACACGTTCGAGATCACGAAGACCGCAACGGCGCGTTCCGAATTCGCCAAGGTGAGCGTGTCTGACGAGGTCGTGGTCTCGACCTCCGACGATATGTGGAAGGTCGCCGCGCTGGCCAACGATGCGGACAGCCCCATGTCCTTCGAGGGAGTGACGGTGTGCCTCGCGGCCGACATCGACCTCGGGGCCTCGGCCGACAAGCCCTGGGCCCCCATCAAGGGCTTCAAGGGCACCTTCGAGGGTGGAGGCCATGCCATAACCGGCATGTACTCCACCACCGGCGGCTTCTTCGACGATCTGCTGGCACCGGCTGTGGTTCGCGGCTTCACGCTCGCGGGTACGGTGGACGCAGAGCTCGTGTATACGTCTGACAACGATGCGGGAGAGGATAGCTACTCGGGGCCGGTGTACGCAGGAGCCGTCGCCAACGTGCTCTCCGACGGCGCGGTCGTGGAGAACGTGGGCAACGAGTGCAGCGTCACCGCCACCGCCGCAGCCGGCATCGTCGGGCAGACTGTCGGGGCGGGCAACCGCATCTCGGGCTGCTGCAACGAGGGCAGCGTGAAGGCCACCGACGGCTACTGGTATATGGAAGTAGAGGACGGCAAAATCGTATACTCGGAGAAATACGAAGGTTGGCACGGCAGCGCCTACGGCGCGGGCATCGTGGTTAAGGGCGAGTCGAGGAAGGCCAAGGTGGCGGTGGAGAGCTGCTACAACTCCGGCAAGATATGGTCGGAGTGCACGGAGACCCTCTGCCTCTTCGGCCTCTCCTACATGTACGCCGACTCGACTAACTGCTACAACTCCGGAACGGTGGGCTCGTCCGCGACATCTACCACGAGCGGCCCCACGCAGATGTACAACGTCACGAATATCGGTCTTGCCAAGAACGTCTACTACCTCGACTCGACGGCCACGGGAAAGAACCTGGGCACTGCGAAGTCCGACGAAGGGCTGAAGTCCGCGGAGATGCCCGGCTTGCTTGGAAGCGCTTTCGCGTATTCCGAGGGATCCTATCCGGTGCTCGCGTGGCAGCTGGTTTCTGGCGCTCCGACGATAACGGCTCAGCCCCAGAGTGCGGCCTACACGATGCCCGCTACCGCAGAAGCGCTCAAGGTTGAAGCCCAGAAGCCGTCGGGCCATGCCATCGGCGCGGACGGCGCGCTGTCCTACCAGTGGCAGTCGAGCATCGACGGCAAGGCGTGGACGGATGTCGAGAACGAGACTTCTGCCAGTTATACGCCCCCGGTAGGCTATGCCGGCACTGCCTACTACCGATGCATCGTGACCAACGCTTACGGCGAGACGAAGGCCGTTGCGACGAGCGACGCGGCTACCGTCGTGGTGCTGGAATCCGCTGCGGCCAAGCCGGCGTTCACCACGCAGCCGAAGGATGGCAAGTACGGCTGGGGCGACACTGCGGATGCGCTTGGCGTGGTGGCGGGTTTCGCCGATGGCGAGACCGCACAGAAGGGCGACATCTCCTACCAGTGGTACTCCAACTCCGTCGAGTCGACGGAGGGCGGAACGGCCGTAGAGGGCGCTACCGAGAGCACATACATCCCCTCCACCACCACCGCTATCGGTGACGTGTGGTACTGGTGCGTGGCCACCAGCTCCATCTCTGGCGTGCCCGTGTCGAGCGCGGCAAGCAATGCTGCAAAGGTGACGGTGGGACCCAGTCTCGAGATATCCACGGCAAAGGAATTTGTCGACTTCCTGCAGTCCACCGTACAGAACTCGACGGGCTACACCGACTACACCGGCAAGGTCGTGGCATTGACCGCCGACATCGATCTTGCAGACGTGGAAGGAAAGACCCCCAGCACGAACATGCTCTTCAAGGGCACGTTCGACGGACAGGATCACACAATCTCGGGTCTTAAGAGCGGCCCGCTGATTTCCAGCACTGTTTCCGGCACCAACGCGGTGTTCAGGAACTTCACGCTAGACATCGATGTCGAGCTGGCCCCCGCAGCGGATGCTCCGCAGGGGCAGTCGACGGCATCCGCCCTCATGGGATCGACAAGGGGGACGGTGGCCTTCGAGGACGTGACGGTCTCAGGTTCGATGACTGCTACGTTCGCTACCAACACGGTGAGAACCTACGCGCAATATGGCTCCTTCGTGGGGCAACCCAGTGGTACGGTCACCTTTACGAGGTGCGCTAACGATGTGGACATCGAGGTGTCACGTCCAAGCACGCTTTCCTCCAGTGCCTATGCATATATCGGAGGGTTCGTTGGCTACGTAGACAGCGGCGTGTCGTACGACCGCTGTGTGAACCGCGGTGATGTTTCGGTCTCGGGAACTTGGAGCGGATGCTACGTGGGCGGTTTCACGGGACACGACTCAAGCAACCAGAAGTACACCGACTGCCTCAACGAGGGCGACGTGACGGTGGAGCGCGGAGGGGCATCGGGCATGTCGGGATATTCCAATCCGACGATGACCAGGTGCGTCAACACCGGCTCTGTGCTGTGCACTCAGGCGCCGTCGGCTTCCTACCCACTAGCTCGGCGCATGCAGACGTCCAGCACGGGCAACCTCTACCTCGATTCCTCCATCCCCGAAGAGGCCGTCGAGTCCGCCTACGGCGCAGCCGTGACCGACGCGGATTTGAACTCGCAGGCAACCGCCGATTCGCTTGGATCCGCTTGGAAGCTTGCCGGCGGCAGGCTCATGCTGGCATGGGACGACGGTGGCGGAAAGCCGTCCGTCTCTACCACATCGCCCGACGCAGAGTACCTGCAGGGCGATTCGGCGACCGAGCTGAGCGTGGCTGCTACACTTCCCGTCGAGGGCCTTGCTGGCCATGACGGCGCTCTGTCGTATCAGTGGTATCGCAACACCACCGGCAAGGCCAGGCCTGGGTCCGACGTGAAGGTCGAGGGCGCGATGGGCACGACATGCACCCCCGATACCTCCCTCGACTCGAATTTCTACTATTACTACTGCGCCGTGACCAACACTTTCGACGACGGCAGGACAGCCGTTGCCTGCTCCGAGCCGATTCGGGTCCATATCGTGACAGACCTTGTTGCAGCGACTCCGTACTTCACGGTTCAGCCCGCCTCCACGTGCTATGTGAAGGGCGATACCGCTGGAGCAATTCCGTTTGAGGTCGAGGTTGCAACCGATGGCTACGACGAAGGCCAGGCCGTGGGCGATGTGACCTACCAATGGTACGCCGCCAAGACCATCGAGTCGTACCAGAGGGCCGAGGGCACGGCCATCAAGGGAGCCACCTCGGCGAGCTACACGCCCTACGTGGGCAAGACCGGCACCGTGTACTACTACTGCGTGGTCACCAACACGCTCGAGGGGGGCACCCGCGAGGGCAAGGTGGCCAGCGCCAAGAGCACCGTTGTGAAGGCCCGCACGTGGTCGGAAGCCGATGCCGCTCCTGTGATCGAGACGCAGCCCGTCGCCGGCCAGCAGTACACGCAGGGCGATGCGGCTCAGGCCATAACCGTCGAGGCGCACAAACCCGACAGCGTGGCAGACATGCTCGGTGGAGCCGACGACTCGGGTTCGAGTCTGCACTACCAGTGGTACCTCATGGCGGGCGACTCCCCGTCGCCGGCATCCGACACTACGGTGGGAACGGACTCTCCGAGCTACACGCCGCCCACTTCGGTTGACCCAGACTACTACAGCTACTACTGTGTGGTTACCAACCAGATCTCCATTCCCAACCCCAGGAGCACCGAGACCAGCTCCATTACCACCGACCCGGCGCGCATCACCGTGGTCTCGACCACTGAGGCGGCAACTCCGGAAGTCGCATCGAGCATGCAGGGTGGCGAGTACGTCCAGGGCGACGAAGGTGCGACGCTCTCGGTCGAGGTGACCAATCCGGATGCCGTGGGCATGGGCGAGCTGGCCTACCAGTGGTATCGCACGCAGAACGATACGTGCGACCCGAATGCTGACGAGGCGATTTCCGGTGCTACCGAGGCTACCTATACGGTGGATACCGCCATCCATAGGGGAGATTGGAAGTTCTACTGCGTGGCCACCAACACCTTCGAGAACGTGAAGGTCAAGAGCGCGCAGTCCGAGGCAGCCAGCATCAAGATCCGCGCGCACGAAATTGCGACCGCCCTAGACATGGCAGACTTTGCGGCCTATGTAAACGGTGGCGGGGTGACGCTCGGCCATGAGTTCGTGCTCGTCGACGATATAGACCTCTCCGAGGTGTGCGGCGCGGACCTCGGCAACTGGGTGCCTATTGGCAATAGCAGCTCGACCTACTTCATGGGAACCTTCGACGGCCAGGGACACTCCATCGACAACCTCTACTACAGGGGTGCCGACACTTACGTGGGTCTCTTCGGTTACGCAGTGGACGCCACCATCGAGAACTTCACGGTTTCGGGTTCGGTCTATGCGGATTCGTCGATGGGAGGATCCCCGTCTAATGTCGGTGCGATCGTGGGGTACATCCAAGACTTAGACGGCGTGGGCATCGTCAAAAACGTCGGATCCTATGCTGACGTGTCCATCTCGACTTCCGGTACCAGCTATTCGATTGGCGGAATCGTCGGATATTATCAAGGTGCCAGCGGCAGCAGCAAGGGTTGGGCTGGAATCGAAGGCTGCTTCAACAGGGGTTCGGTCACCGATGCTGGAAGCTCGTATAGCTCGAACGCTTGTGCCGGAGGCCTGATTGGAACATCCAACTGGTCCGTCTCGATTCGCGACTCGTATAACGCCGGAACCGTGGTGGGCTCGAATCCTGCGGGACTCGTCGGCCGGCAGAGCAACAACGCTAGCTATCGGGTGTGCAACTATGTCAACTGCTTCAATTGGGGCAAGGTGACGACTAGCTATAGCACCGACAATACTGCGGCGATGGTCGGAACCCAGGCTGTCGAGGCCTTCTCGTTCTCGAACTGCCACTATCTCGCGGATACCGCGACCTACCCGGCTATCGGCAAGACCGAGCTTGACGGTTGCACGTCAGAGACCAGCGCGGTCATGACGTCTGCGGCGTTCGCTTCTGCCATGGGGTCCGCCTTCAAGGAGGGCGACGAGCATCCGCTACTGGCATGGGAGTCCGAGCCCGGCCAGCCTTCGATCGAGGTGCAGCCGCAGGGCGGTCAGCATGTATCGAAGGGTGTTGAGGCTCCTGTACTTTTCGTAAAAGCCAACTTGCCTGCAGGCGACAAGATTCCTGCCAAGGGCACACTGCACTACCAGTGGTACAAGAGCACCACTGGCACGATCGATGTTGCGAACGATTCAAAGGTTGGAACCGACTCTGAGGAGTTCACACCTGCGACGGACGAGCTGGGCACCGCGTGGTATTACTGCGTGGTGACCGATCAGTACCAGGGCGGATCTTCCAGTGTAACCAGCGTGCCAGCCGACTTCACGGTAACGAGCGGCACGCCTGCTGCCAAGCCTGCGATCGAGGGCCAGCCCGAGGGCGCGGCCTACGTGCAGGGCCAAGCGGCCGAAGCACTGTCTGTGAAGGCATCTGTGTCCGGCGAGGGCGCGGGCGAGCTGAGCTACCAGTGGTACCGCGGGCACCGCGCGGACGGCGTGGATGCCGAGGCCGTGGCTGGAGTCACGGATGCTAGCTTCGTGCCCACCACCTCCGAAGTGGGAACCTTCTATTACTTCTGCAAGGTTACGAACACATTCGAGACCTACGAGACTGCGAGTGCCGACAGCTCCATCGTCGAAGTGCGAGTGAGCGGCACCACCATATCGTCCGCCGACGACCTCGTGTACATTCGCGACATGGTCAACAATAACGGCGTGAGCTTCGAGGGTGTTGGTTTCGAGCTGGCCTGCGACATCGATCTCTCCGGAGTTTGCGGTTCCGAGCTGGGCAGCTGGGAGCCGATCGGCACGCAGAGCGTCCCGTTCGAGGGTTCCATCGAAGGCAACGGCCACACCATCAGCGGCCTCTACCTCGACAAGGCAGCCACCAGAGCTTCGAGCTACGTGGGCTACCAAGGCCTGTTCGGTAACGTCAGCGGCTCGACGATTTCGAGCCTGCACGTCGACGGCAAGGTGAGCGTGGGCGACGGCAAGTATGTTGGAATGCTCGCGGGCTACGCCACCGGTTCCACGATCAGGAACGTCGAGTGCTCCGGCAGCGTGGCCGGCAGCATGTACGTTGGCGGCATCGTGGGATGGGCCCAGAACGGTACCTCGGTAGAGGCGTGCAAGAACTCCGCGGACGTGTCGTTCGACGGATTTAGCTACAAGAGTTGGGGAACAACCTACTGGAAAACCGGGAGCACCGCTGCGGGGGTTGTGGGCTACGCCAACGGATCGACGATTTCCGACTGCTACAACGCCGGCAAGGTTTCGGGTGGAAGCCACTCCAACACCACCTATGCAGGCATCGTGTCCACAGCAAACAATTCGTCGGTGTACAGGTGCATGAACATAGGCAGCGTGTCGGCAGGCGCGCCGGTGGCCAACAGCGCTACGAAGGCGGACAACTGCTGCTACCTGGCGGGTACCTCAACCGGCCTCGACTCCACCGGCTCTGTCGAGAAGGAAGCCTCGGAGTTGGCCTCTGCCGAGACCCTCAAGACCCTCGGTTCGGATTACAAGGCTGGATCGGCACATCCGCTTCTGTGGTGGGAGGCCGACGAGGCAACGCCTGCGATTGACGTGCAGCCTGCCGATGCGTGGGCTTACGTGGGCGATGCGGCTCCTGTCGTGAGCGTGAAGGCTTCGCTGCCCACTTTGGGTGCAGGAGCCTCCGGCAAGCTGTCGTATCAGTGGTACAACTCTTCCGATGGCAGCATCATCGAGGGCGCGACCGGCGACAGCTGGTCTCCCGACCCCTCGCAGATTGCGGAGCACAGCGTGCACTGCGTGGTTACGAACACCTACGGCGACGGACTGACCGCCACCGCCGCGACCGACACCGTATGCTGCAACGTGGTCTCGAAGACTGCTGCATCTGTGCCGCAGATCGTGGCACAGCCTGAAGGCATCTACATGGACAAGGGCGGCGAGGCCGTTCCCGTGTCTGTCGAGGCCATGGTCGAGGGTGCTGGCGCGGGTCAGCTCTCCTACCAGTGGTACATCATGGAGGGCGACGAGCCGGACTCGGCATCCGATGCCAGGATTCCCGGGGCCACTTCGAGTTCCTATGCCCCGTCGACCCTGTTGCCGATGTGCCAGAGCGTATACTGCGTGGTCACGAACACGCTGGAGGGCGCAAAGTCCGAGAGCGTGGCTAGCGATGCGGCTACGGTGACCGTCGCAGCAGACTGGATGATATACACCGCAGAAGACTTCATTGCCTTCCGCGACGCGGTGAACGACTCCACGAGCAGCAGTTACAACGGCCATGTCACGGCGTTTCTGATGAACGATATAGACATCTCGGCCTACTGCCCGGAGGGGTCGGCATTCACGCCCTTCAATCTCTTCTACGGCACGTTCGACGGCTTGGGACACACCATCACAGGGTTCCACAACACCTCTACGGACACTGTGGAGCATGGCATGTTCAAGGCTGTCTACGGCACCGTGAGAAACCTCGTGGTGGAGGGGAGCATGGACGGGCAGCGAAGCGCCCTTATCTACACCCTTGGCAACTACGGCAAAGTGCTGAACGTGGGATCCGAGATCGACTACGACTTGGCCGCAGGCAATTATAGCGGCGGCTTGGTTGGACAGACGTACAGCGAATGCACGATAGACTCGTGCTACTGGAAGGGCACTGCTAGAACGAGCCATGCCGATTACTTTGGAGGCCTGGTTGGAAACGCCCAAGGAGGCACGATCAGCAACTGCTACACCGAAGGCTCTATGACGCCGATATACGACGCCCAGTATGCCTCAAAGGGATACGGCGGCGTGGTTGGCGGAGTATCTGCCGATGGGCTTACGCTGCGCAACTGCTACACCATCGTGGAGATAGCCTCCACGCAGGGCAAGAACTACGTGGGCGGCGTAGTGGGCAGGAGCAATGCCAGCTACTACGACTATTACGGCCCGAATCAGATTGCGGAGTCCAACAACTACTACTCTGAGGGCACGGCTCAATACGACGCGGCCGAGAAGTCCACTCGGATCGCCCTGGCCAAAATGCAGACGGCTGACTTTGCGGCCACCATGGGGTCGGCATACCGCGCCAACCCGGGCGGCACGCCGGCGCTCAAGTGGGAGAAACACATCTCCATCGAGGGCGGTTCCATCTCCCCCGTGGCAGCGCAGGCCTACACCGGCGAGGCTATCGAGCCCGCGCTGGAAGTGAAGACAGAGGACGGCACCGCGCTCGTGGAGGGAACCGACTACACGGTCGTCTACTCCGGTAACGTTGCCGTAGGCACCGCCATGGCTACCGTGACCGGTACCGGTGCCTACACCGGTACGCTGACCACGACCTTCAAGATCGACAAGGTCTCTATCTCGGGAGGCAAGCTTGCCGTGGGCGAGAAGGCCTGGTATACCGGCTCGCCCGTCGACGCGGACGTGTGCGTGACCGTTGGAGACAAGGAGCTCGTCGAAGACACCGATTATGTGGTGTCTTATCTGAATGCCGATGGAGCTGCCTCTGCGACAGCACCGACCGAGTGCGGTACCTACAGGGTCTACGTCGAGGGAACCGGCAACTACGCCGGGTCGCTCGGACCTGCAACCCTCATGGTCGCCAGGGCATCGCTTGCCGATGCCGAGGTCGAGCTAACGAAGGGCTACGTCTACACCGGAGCCGGCATAGCCGCCGACCTGAAGGCGTCCTTCGAGGGCAAGGCCCTGACCGAGGGTACCGACTACGCGGTGTCCTACGAAGATGCCGAAGGCAAGGCTCTCGAGGGCGCTCCCGTCGAGCCGGGCACCTACAAGGTGACCATCTCCGGCGCGGGTGTCTACGACGGTGCTAAGGTCGCGGGCGAGATGACCATCTCGAAGACCTCCATCGAGAAGGCCGTGGCCACCATGGCCGCAGACCGTGCCTGGACCGGCGAGGCCGTCTCGGCCGACCCGACCGTCACATTCGACGGCAAGCTCCTATCCGAGGGTGCCGACTACACGGTGCTCTACGCCGACAAGGACGGCAAGGCCCTCGAGGGCGCTCCCGTCGACGCGGGAACCTACAAGGTGTCCATTGCGGGCAAGGGCCTCTACGGAGGCGAGCTTGCTGTGGGCGAGATGACCATCTCGAAGACCTCCATCGAGAAGGCCGTGGCGACCATGACCGCAGAGCGCGCCTGGACCGGCAGCGCAGTCGAGGCCGACCTCGTGGTCAAGCTGGACGGCAAGCTGCTTACGCCGAACGTCGACTATTCCGTTGCCTACTTCTCTGAGTCCGGACTCGCCCTTGCGGGCGCTCCGACCGACGAGGGCACCTACACCGTGACCGTGAAGGCCGCCGGCTCCTACACCGGCGAGGTCGCCGCGGGCGAGATGACCATCTCCAAGGCCTCGATCGC
>CAVFRF010000091.1:0-18974 GCA_963624975.1 Bacteroidaceae bacterium | reverse complement strand
CGCTCGAACCCTCGCCCTGTGCAGAAGAAGAGCCGGCAGACCACGCGGACGGCACGTCTTGCCGCCTGCGCGTCTGGCCGGCTCTCCTATTGGTCGATCTTTGACTGCGGTCTCGCGTCAATTTGGTGCGTTAGCCTTTCGTTTGAAGCTTGCTCGACTGCACTCGAAAGCGGCTAGTCCAGCGTGAAGTCGTCCTTGCCGTTGAACACGTCCAGCGCCTCCTGCGCATCGTAGTCGGCAAGCGTGATGGCGCTGATGGCCTTGGTGAGGCGCACGGCCTCGTCCAGCGAGCGCTGGTGGATGTTGCGTCCGGTGGCGTTACCGCAGGCTCCGCCGGTGTGGATCTGGTCGTAGAGCTGGGTGAGGAACTTCTCGGCATCCACGGTCGAGCCTCCCGCGCACACCAAGCCGGTGCGGCCGGCAGCGGTGGAAGCACGCTTGAGCAGCTCGGCGCTGGTGGCATCCTCGGTGGCCGCCGGCGGGTTGACCTTCACGAAGTCGGCGCCCAGGCAAAGCGCCACGCCAGCGGCGCCCGCGATGAGGTCAGCATCCTTCTCGGCCTTGACGGCCTTGCCGCGCGGATAGATCCACAGCACGACCAGCAGGCCGTTCGCGTGGGCCTCGGCGATAAGCTCGCCGGCCTCCGACAGCATGGTCGACTCGTACTCGCTGCCCAGGTAGATGGTGTAGCCCAGGCCCACGATGTTGATGCCCGCGTCGCGCATTGCCAGCACCGCGTCGAGCGAGGTGAGCTGCGGCGAGTAGGGATCGTCCTGGTCGGTCTTCACCAGGTTGGTCTTGGAGTTCATCTTCACAAGGTAGTTGATGTTGGGGTAATCCTCGGCATACTGCGCGATCAGGCCCCTCTGGCCGGCCAGCACGCCGATGGTGCCCTGGCTGCCGATGCGGAACAGGTGCTCGGGGTCGGCATCGGCGATGTCGATGCCCTCGCCGAAGAAGTCCTTGTTGAGGTGCTCGACCTTCTGGTCGCAGGCGAACAGCATGAGACGGCCGGTTCCACGGGTGGCGGCCATGTAGTTGTCGACGTAGGTGTCCTTGAACTCGGGCATCACGTCTACGGGAATCCGAACGTCTTCGCGGGTGATGGTTGGCATCTGATCCTCCTGTTGGTCTAGGTCTGCCATTTGTGCAACGCCGCTGTTGGAAGTGCGCGGCCTGCGTTCTCGAGTGCGTCGTTTGTGTTTCCGTTTTTGCTTCGTGCACCGGGCGAGAAGCCCGGCAGTCGTGCGCGCGCATGCAAGCGCAAACTCGCACACGACTGCAAATTATAGCGTTAAGCCGCCACAACGCGAGAGACGTTTCCGCCGCCCGATATAGAGGCTCCGAGCGCGGACGCGTTCGCATGCAGCGCGCTACCCCTCGATCCAGCCTCGCTCGGATCCTATCGTGGTGGGGTTGTTGTGGCCGGGCAGCACGTTCACGTCGTCGGGCAGGCGCATCAGCTTCTTGAGAGACGCCTTCATGTCGGCAAGGCTGCCGCCCTTGAAGTCGGTGCGGCCGCACGTGCCGCAGAAGAGGGTGTCGCCCGAGAACAGCACGCCAGCGTTCTCCTCGTAGATGCACATCGAGCCCTCGGTGTGCCCGGGCGTGTGGATGATTTCGAAGCAGAAGTTGCCCGCCTCGAGCTTGTCGCCGTCGAGCGCCGGGTTGTCCACTGCGCTCACCGGCTGGTAGCCCTCGTAGGCGCTGTCCATGATGCCGCGCTCGGGGTTCTTCACGCGCTCGACCTCGCGCGCAAGGCAGGTTACGGGCGCGCCCGTCTCGGCGATGAGGTCGGGCAGTCCGCCGATGTGGTCCATGTGCCCATGAGTAAGCACGATCATGTCGAGCTTGCGCCCGTCGAGCTGCTCTGCAATCGCCTTTCCAGAATAGCCCGGGTCGAAGACCACGCAGGCTTTGTCGTCGTACACCACGTAGCAGTTGGTTTGCAGCGGTCCCACCCTCAAGAGCTTGATGTCCATCGTCTCTCCTACCGTCGACTTGTAGCGTCCCAAAGGATTTTACGACAACACTTTGTGAGAGACGCCGGAACCCTACGCGAGAGAGCGGCAAAGAGATTTGGAGAAGATGCTGGGTGCCCGTGCGGGGTCATGCCGTCTGCCAATAATTTGCGTTAGCTGCGGTCGTGCATCAGAACGGCGGGGTTTTGGGCAAGTATTTTCGATTGCTGCGGCTATGCGAGCCGCATGATGCTTGGCAGGCAAGTCAAACGCGCTGTCTGCTTCTTCATGTTTAACTTTTGGCGAGTAAACTTTCTTACGTGAACATCTTCTGAATCATACCCGGCGCAAGGGCTGCAGGTATCGAAAATAGTTGCCACAAAAGAGCGTATTTCCATGCGCGGACTGCAGCAATCTCAAAAAGCTGAACGCAGCACCGAGAAGGACTGCATGCAGGGCGTTGCGCGAAGGGCTGCAAGCAAATCTTGAGCCGTCGTGCATCCGCACGGACCAAGCAGAAGCACTCCACTACCGGGTCGGGGAAATGCAGAGGTTGCGACAACCGCAAATTTGCAGAATCACGTTGCATTTTTGCGTTTGTCGCAACTGTTTGCTGATTTTGAACGCCCTCAAACATGCGCAGCACATCATTTTCGAAAAGATAATGAACAAAAGTGGCCTTTTTGTCCATTATCTTGACCCTCGAACGTGATCTAGGGCAAGTTGCTCACGTACCAAAACGTGGAAATTTGCGACAACCGACAATCTGCAACGCAAAATCGAGATAATCCACTTTTAAATCTGCGCCATCCGCAAATTTGCAACATATCGCACAAGATGGCTGTTGCTGTGGGGTCGTCGGGCGCCGCCCGCGCGGGGTGTGCCTGAACGGCGACTTTTTGGTCGAAGACCAACCTGGGCCGTTCAGATATACCCCGCGCGGGCACCCCGGAAGAGTCCCAGCTCCCCCGGGGTGCACAGCCTTCAGCAGCGATCTGCTACTTTCCGCTCATCATTAGCTGCACCGCGTACTCTGTGGCCTTCTGAACGATGGGCGCCATGTATGCCCCCACGACCTGCGGATCTGCAGAGTTGGGGTAGCGGAATCCAAAGAAGCAGTAGCCCCTGTGGTACTTGCCATAGGTGTCGAGGCAGCGCTCGACCTCGGCATCCACCGCCTCCGGCGTAGCGCCTTCACGCGCGACGGGGCCGTTGCTGTCGAAGCCGCCAACAAATCCGAAGTGGTCGCCATAGGTGGCGACGAGCTTCTCGACGTCGTTGCTCACCTGCACCGACGACCATGCCACCCAGCCGCAGTCGATGAACTCTTCCACCAGCTCTTCGGCATGTCCGCAGCAGTGGTATATGGGGATGATCCCGCGCTTGATGCACTCCTGCGCGAACCTCTTGTGATGGGGCTTGATCAGCTCGCGGTAGGTCTCGGGCGACATGAACGGGCTCTTCTCGGTCGCGATGTCGTCGAAGTAGGTGATGGTGTCGGGATGGTACGCGTCGATGATGTAGTCGAGCGAGGCCACCTTGTAGTCGGTGATGGCCGTGAGCAGCTCGGTTACCTCGTCGGGATTGGCGACGAGGGCCATCAGCGCCTCGGCAAATCCCATGAGAGCCGCGAGCCTCTCGAACACGCCGTTGCCAAAGCCGAAGTCCACGCATTCGTGCTCGCGATCGGGCTCGCCGATCATCTTGCACTCCATGGCATAGGCTGCTTTCCAGTCGAACTTGGCCGGATCGGGAATGGTGATCTGCTCCTTCCACTCCTCGATGTCGGTGAGGGGCGTGACCAGCACGTCGGGCACGCCGGCACCGCCGCCGGAAGCGGGATACTCCCACTTGTTGCCAAAGCCGTCCATGCAGTCGCCGAACTGGTCGCCCTTCTCGATGGCGGGGCCGTTCAAGGCACCGAATCCCATGACCTTGTTGCCAACGAAGCTGTTGGGCACGAGAGGCGTCTCTTCGTGGTTGAGGAACTTGAAGTAGTTGGACTTGAAGTCGAATGCAGTCTTGTCGCTCATGGTGCACGCTCCTTGCTGGTTGTTGTATGGTCGTCGTCGGCGGTGCTCGGCCTTGCGAGCTACGCTCCGCCTATCATTTTGTGCAGCTGCTCTTGTCTCGATGACAGCTTGAGAGTATTCCGCTTTCGCCCGAATATCTACGGAGAGGATATACAATTGTGAAGCGCACTTTTCTCTGGTAATTTGTCCAATATGGACAATGCTTTGCGGCGTGTGGACAGCAGCCGGTCTGCCGCGCAAACATAGCCGCATAGCACGCAATGCCATCGGAGGACACATGAACCTGAGCATGTCGATGATAGAGAGTCGCTTGTCTGCAAGCCACAAAGAGGTTGACATCGCAGACATATCGGACGACCAGAGGGTGATCCGCGGAGTGCGCTTTCTCACGGAGGGGCAGCGGGGGCAATCGCGCGAATACGTGTACATAGGTCAGGCCTCGGACTTCTTCGACGACCAGCGGTACGCGCAGACCCTGCTCCTCTCGAGCGGGCGCAACAACATAATGTGCCGAGGATCGAGCTACGAGGACCTGCTCAACGACGTGATCGGCGCGTTCGACTTCTTCAACGATGCCGAGATGCGGCTGCTCTCGCTGGCATCCAAGCGCGCTCCCCTTGCAAGCATGCTCGAAGTGGTGAGCGAGATGATCGACGACACGCTCGTGGTCTTCGGCATAGACGGGTCGGTCTTGGGCGGCATCAACGAAGACCGCTTGCCGCAAAATGCAGAATTTCTAGAGACGATACGGCAAGGGCGGCTGCAGGCCAGCACCATCGGGGGCTACTTCAAAACCAAGGACGGGAGCATCTTGCACGACCTGTCCGACACGCCGAGCTTCTCCACGAACACCGACGGCTCGTTCGCAGTGTGCATGTACCTGTACGAGGACGACGAGGCCGTGGGCTTCGTGATGTGCTTCCCGCAGACGAGAAGCAAGGCGGCCTTGGCAGAGTCGCTGGAGCCGGTAATCGCCCCCTATCTGGTGCAATCGTCGGAGTTCGTGAGCTTCTCTTCGCCCAACCAGTCGAGGCGCCGTGCGCTAGAGGGCCTGCTTGCCGGCGTGCGCGCGTCGGAGAGGGTGGAGGCTCGCATCTTGGAGACGCTCGGCAACCCGCACATGGTGAAGGTCGTAGTCGCCGGCAGCTTGTCCGTTCAAAACCCCACGCAGCGCTTGCTGCTCATGAACGAGATCGAAAGCTCGGGCATCGCGTGCATGTCGTGCGGAGTCGAAGACCGCGTTGCCTTCCTCGTATCGAGCGATGCGTCCAATGCGCTCGTGCAACAGGTTGCAAACCGCTTCGACAAGAAGAGCCTTGCGGTTGGCGTGTCCATGGAGGCTTTCGGCCTGGCCAACGTGCACTTCGCCTACAAGCAGGCGCTTTTCGCCCTGCAAGAGTCCGACGAGCCCGGGGTGAGAGACTGCCGCGACCTAGCGCTTCCATTCCTGCTGGACACCATACGCCGAGAACCAGCCGCGCAGAACCTGCTGCACCCCGCGCTGGCAACGCTTCGCGCATACGACTCCGAAAGCGGCACGGAGCTTCTGCCCACTCTGGCCGCCTACATAGAGTGCGGCTGCAGTCAGTCGCGCACCGCCAAGCAGCTCTTCGTGCATCTCAACACGCTGAAGTACCGGCTCAAACGCATCGTCGAGCTAACAGGCATAGACTTCGAAGACCGCGAAACCATGCTGTATCTGGACCTGTCGCTGCATTTGCAGTAGCCGCTCGCGCGGCCGAGCCGCCTGTCAACAATTTGCGTTAGCTGCGGTCGTGCATCAGCGCAGCGAGGTTTTTGGGAAACTATTTTCGATTGCTGCGGCTATGCGGGTTGCGGAGTGCTTTGCAGACAAGTCAGATGCGCCGCATGCGTCTTTATGTTTAACTTTTGATTGGCAAACTTTCTTATGCAAGCACTTTCGAAGCCACGCATGGCGCACTGGCTGCAGGAATCGAAATTATTTGCCAAATACGGAGACATTTCCATACATGAACCGCAGCAATCGCAAATAGTTGGATGCAGAACCAAAAGCTGATACATGCAGGGCGACCCGGGAAGAGTTGCAAGGAGAATTCAAGGACGGCTGACTCTCTGGGTGCCCGCGCGGGGTGTGTCTGAACGGCGACTTTTGGTCGAAGGCCAACCTGAGCCGTTCAGATATACCCCGCGCGGGCGCCTGAGTTGACCCGCAAGGACACTCCGAAGAGCAGCGGCCCGAACCGCTCTAGCGGCCCTCGCCTCGCCACTCCCAGCTAGTGCTGCCTCTTGCGGGACGACTCGCCGGGCATCATGCGGCGTGCCTCGAACACGCCTTCGATCTGCTTGATCGACCTCACGATGCCGTCGATGTGCTCGGTCGAGCCGGTTTGCACCACGAACCTCATCTCCACGAGGCCGTCTTTGAGCGAGTTGGTGTTGGCCGACAAGATGTTGGTGCCCAGGTCGCTGAGCTTGATGGCCACGTCCTGCAGCAAGCGCGTGCGGTCCACGGCGCCCACGTACAGCTCCACCGAGTAGGCGACGTTCTTGCTGGTCTCCCACTCCACCTCGATGAACCTCTCGGGCGAGTTCTCCTTGAGGTCGCGCACGTTGGGGCAGCCGGCGCGGTGCACCGTTACGCCGCGGCCGCGCGTCACGAAGCCCACGATCTCGTCGCCGGGCACGGGGTTGCAGCACTTCGACAGGTTGACCAGCGCGTCGTCCACGCCCTTCACCGCCACGCCCGTCCCCTGCTTCTTGCGCGGGCGAGAGGCCTGCTTGGTGATGTTCTCGGTCTTGAGGTTCATGCCGGCGGCCGCGTTGAGGTTGGCCTGGCTGCGGCTTTCCTCGGCCACGGAATCTTTCTGCAGCTCCTTGAGCATCATGTTGGCAACTTGCTTGCCGGAGAGCTTGCCCGAGCCGATGGCCGCGAACAGGTCGTCCACGTCGGTGTACTGCTGCGAAGCCGCGATCTTCTTGAGCGCCGCGATCGAGCGCGAAGACGAGATCCCCAAGCCGCTCTTGCGCATCTCGCGCCCCAGCACGTCGCGGCCGTGCAGCATGTCGTCGCCCTTCGACGCCTTGGAGAGGTAGCTGCGGATCTTGGAGCGCGCGCTCGGCGTTTTCACGATGTTGAGCCAGTCGCGCGACGGGTTGGAGTTCTGCTGCGTGAGAATCTCGACCCTGTCGCCGCTCTGCAGCTCGTAGCTCAGCGGCACGATCATGCCGTTGACCTTGGCGCCCACGCAATGGTGGCCCACCTGGGTGTGGATCGAGTAGGCGAAGTCGAGCGGAGTCGACCCGGCGCGCAGGCTCACCACCTCGCCCTTGGGGGTGAACACGAACACCTCGCTCTCGAACAGGTCGATCTTGAGCGAGTGCATGAAGTCCTTGGGATCGGTGGTGTCGTCCTGCCAGTCCAGCATCTGGCGCAGCCATGTGAGCTGGTTCTCGAAGTGCTCGTCGCCCGACTTGCGCCCGGCGTTGGCCTCCTTGTAGCGCCAGTGCGCCGCGATGCCGTACTCGTTGATGCGGTGCATCTCCTGCGTGCGGATCTGCACCTCGAGCGGCCTGCCGGCGGGGCCGATCACCGTGGTGTGCAGGCTCTGGTACATGTTGAACTTGGGCACCGCGATGTAGTCTTTGAAGCGCCCGGGCATGGGCTTCCACAGCGTGTGCGTCACTCCCAGGCTCGAATAGCAGTCTTTCACCGTGTCCACGATGATGCGAAGCGCGATGAGGTCGTAGATCTCGGAAAAGCCCTTGCCCCGCTGGGTCATCTTCTGGTAGATGGAGTAGAGATGCTTGGGGCGGCCCGAGATCCTGGCGTCGATGCCCACCTTCTCCAGCTCGGTCTCCAGCACGCCGATGGCCTGCTGCAGGTACGCCTCGCGCGCCTCTCGCGACTCGGCCACCATGCGCGAGATCGATTCGTACTTGCCAGGCTCTAGGTAGTAGAAGCTCAGATCCTCCAGCTCCCACTTGATGGAGCTGATGCCCAGTCGGTTGGCCAGCGGCGCGTAGATCTCCATGGTCTCCTTGGCCTTGAAGATGCGCCTGTCTTCCGGCAGCGCCATGAGGGTGCGCATGTTGTGGAGGCGGTCGGCCAGCTTGATCACCACCACGCGCACGTCTTTCGACATGGCCACCAGCATCTTGCGGAAGTTCATCGACTGCGCTTCGGTGAGGGAGTCGATCTCGATGTTCGAAATCTTGGTCACGCCGTCTACCAGCGCCGCGATTTCCTCCGAGAACTCCTCGGAGACCTCCTCGCGCGTGACCTTGGTGTCTTCCACGGTGTCGTGCAGCAGGGCCGCCACGATGGAGGCCACGTCCATGCGCACGTCGCTCAAGATGTAGGCCACCTCGGTGGGGTGGTTGATGAAGGGCTCGCCCGACTTGCGGCACTGCCCGTCGTGGGCCTCCTTGGCGAAGGCGTAGGCCTTGGCCACCAGCGCGATGTCTTCCTCGCTCAGGTACGTCTGCACCTGGTCCATGAGCTTGGCGTAGGTGTCTTCGGGCTGCTGGAGCCTGGCATCGAATTGTCTGATCGGATCGTCGTACATAGCTGCCTCATGCAGGGCGTGCGCCTGCTCCCCCTCTATGGCGAGACGCTGCGTGCGGATAGCCTGTCCGCGCGCTTGGCCCGCGGCCGCTTCATGCGAGCGGCTCGGGCCGGCTTGCCCCGCGTATCTCTTACAACCTATTCCGGAACGAGCGGCTTGTTGATGCCCGCCAAGAGCACCTCGCTGCTCTCTTCGAGAAGCCATTGCGCGAAGCCGTCGAACGCCGCCAGGTTCTCGCGGGCTTCCTGATAGCTCACGCTCGAGACGATGTCGACCCTGGCCGAAGTCGCCGGCACGGAGTATCTGCGGTCCAGCTCGTTCCCGGAAACCTCGGCGATGCCCAGCTCGGCAAAGATCTGCATGCCGGCAGCCACCGAGGCCATTGTCATATTAGCACCCGCTCCCGCCACGTTGCATGCGCCCGCCAGCTCGTCACCGCTGGCGGGGTGCCCGTGCTCGTCGTCGAACGCGCGTGCCACCTTGTACAGCAGCACCAGCTCCTCGCGCGGCGGGCAGTATCTCTCGAGGATGCGGCGGTTGACCCCGATGTCGGAGCTGTCGAACAGCAGGTGAATGTAAGCCGGGCGACCGTCGCGCCCGCAGCGGCCCGCCATCTGGTTGTACGCGAGCCTCGACAACGGCATGTGGTAGAGCACGATGTGGCGCACGTCGGGCACGTTGACCCCCTCGCCAAAGGCGCTGGTGGCCACCACGGTGCGAATGTCGCCTTGCCTGAAGAGATGCTCGATCTGCAGGCGCACGTCGCGGGAGAGCGCGCCGTTGTAGAAGGCCACCTGCATGGCCTGGTCGGGCAGCCGCTTGCGCAGCATGCGGGCCAGCTCGATGCTCGACTCGCGGGAGTTCACGTAGATCACGCTCTTCTCGCCCGTGGCCACGATGGATGCCATGTAGGTCTGCCTGTCGGCGATGCCGCGCTTGTCGTCGACCCTGAGGTTGTCGCGCCGGGCCGCGTCCACCACCACGTGCTGGATGGCAAGCTCGCGCTGGATGCTCGACGCCACCTCGGCGGGAGCCGTCGCCGTGGCCGCCAGGATCGTGGCGTGGGGGAACGCCTCTTTGAGGAATCCGAGCTTGGAGTAGACCGGGCGATGCGCCACGCTGGAGGTGCCGATGTGGTGCGCCTCGTCGATAGCGATGAAGCCCACCTCGCCGGCAGCGGCCGAGCCTGTGCCCGCGCCCGCGCCGGCCGCCGGAGCCGCGCCCGCGAGCCGCGCTCTGTGCGCGTACAGGAATTCCGGCGTTGTGAGTATCACGGGCACCTCGCCCGAATCCCACTGGCGGTAGATCTGCTCGCGGCTCTCCTGGTCGGTCTCGCCCGTGAGCACCTTCACCGCAATGCCGAGCTTGGCGAAGTTCTGCCCCACGTGGAAAGCCTGGTCGTTGATGAGCGCGCGCAACGGGTACACGAAGATGCTCCGAAGCCCGCGTTGCCTTGCAAGCATCGCAGCATATATGTAGAAGATGAGCGACTTGCCGCGGCCCGTGGCCAGCACGGCCAGCGTGTTCTCGCCACGGCAGAGCGCCTCGATGGCCTCGCGCTGCGACTGGTGCAGCCGGATGTCGTCGCATCCGGTGAGGGCTGCCGCCAGCTCGTCGATGGTGCGGCCCGCCTCCGGCGACGCGGAGTCCGCACTTGCCGCAGCCGTCCCTGCCGCAGCGGTCGCACCCGCACCCATGCCGCAGCTCGAGTCCGCGCCCGCACCGCCAGCCGCGCTAGCCGACGCGCACTGCGCCGCGGCCTCAACTGCCAGGTTCACCGGATGCCGCCCGATGGCCGCATCGCCATGCGCCTGCGCTTCCGAGTACAGCTGCTCCACGAAGTTGCCCGCAGACTCGTCTTCCACCACCGGCTCTGCGGGAGCCTGCTGCATGTCCTTGACCCTGAGCTTGAGCTGCTTGCGCCCCCTCCACTCGTCGATCTGCGCCACGAACACGAGGTCGACCGGCGAGTTGTACGACACGTAGTTCTGCAGGTCGGCGCAGCGAAAGTAGATCGCCGAGGCCTCCTGGACGCCGTTGGTCACGCTGAACGAGAGGTGGTTCTTCTCGGCGCCCACGGCACGCGCGTGCTCCATGAACACCCTGCGCATCGCGAAGAGCGGCTCCTCGTTGTCCTGCCCGAACGGCTCCAGCATCTCGAGCGACTCGACCTCGCGCATGCCCAGGTCGTCGAACCCCAGCATGCCGTCGATTTGCAGGCTGCCCTCGAAGTCCTCGTCGGGCAGGCCGTCGAAGTAGCTCTCGAGCCTGCCGCGAAACTCGTCCACGTCGTCGGCCTTCACCGTCACTCCGGCGGCGAACTTGTGCCCGCCGAACTTGACGGTGAGGTCTTCCACCTGGCTTATGGCCTCGTAGAGGTCGATGCTGCCCACGCTGCGGGCCGACCCCTGGGCAAGCTCTCCCTCGATGCTGAACAAGATGGTGGGCACCCCGAACCTGTTTGCCAGGCGCGAGGCCACGATCCCCTTCACGCCCTCGTGCCAGCCATCGCTGGCCAGCACCATCACGCGCCCGCCCGAGTACTGCGTCTTGGCAAGCTCGAGCGCGCTGTTGGTAAGCTCCATCTCGGCATCGCGGCGCTGCACGTTGATCTGCTCCAGGCGCTTGGCCAGCCCCTGCGCCTCCACCGGGTCGCCGCAAAGCACCAGGTCCAGCGCCTCCATCGCATCCGTCATGCGCCCGGCGGCGTTGAGCCTGGGGATTATGGTGAAGGAGAGGCTGGTAGACGTTGCATTCTGGATGTTGCTCTCCGCGCACGCCAGCGACGCGGCGATGCCGGGCCTGGGGGATTCGCGGATCATCTCGATTCCGGTCTTGACCAGAGCGCGGTTCTCGCCCACGAGAGGCATCCTGTCGGCGACGGTGCCCAGCGCCGCCAGGTCCACCAGCCCTTTCCAGATGCCGGGCTTGCCGAAGCGGGCGCACAGAACCTGCACCACCTTGAGGGCGACGCCCACGCCCGCCAGCGCGAAGGACGGGTTGCCCAGGTCGAGCTTCGGGTTGCACACGGGCACGCCCTGCGGCACGAGGTCCGAGGCGTTGTGGTGGTCGGTAACCACGACCTCCACTCCCAGCGACCTGAGGTAGTCCACCTCGGGCGCGCATGTGATGCCGCAGTCCACCGTGACCACCAGCTCGGGCACGAACCCGCAGGCCGGCTCGCTGCCCACCGCTGCCGGCTCGCCCGCGGAGTCGTCATCCGCGCCCGCATCGCCAGGCGCGATCCCCATGATGCGGTCAATCGCCTCGCGGCTCAACCCGTAGCCCTCGTCTTGCCTGCGCGGGATGAAGGGCGCCGCCTCCAGCCCGCATGCGCGCAGGCCGAGCATCATCACCGACGTGGCCGTGATTCCATCCACATCGAAGTCGCCGAATATCACGGTGCGCTTGCCTTGCCTGACCGCAGCTTCCAGCGCGTCCACCGCTTCCGGAAGCCCGGGAATGACCATCGGGTCGTTCCAATCTCTGTCGAGGTCGGGATGCAGGAAGCGGCTCGCATCCTCCTCCGTATCGTGCCCGCGTGCGACTAGAGCGGTTGCAAGCAGCCTGGGGATATTCAGTTTCCTCGATAGTGCTTCGACAATGCTCTCGTCGGCAGACTCCACATGCCAGTTGCTCTTCATGGGTCTTGCCTCTAATCCGGCTGTGCGCCATCAAAATGTTTATCGCTAGGGATTATGGCAGACCCACCGGACATTAATGCCTTACACATGCAAATCAGCTCCCACCCGGCCTGATTATTGGACGCATGATACCACCATTACAATGCACTACATATCGAGCGGTAATTGCCACGCACTACACCGAACATCGCCGTATTTTAGGGTTTTTTGGCCGTTTGCATTCAAAAAGCTGAATAACCAAGTTGATTTAACCGCCATGTGTTGCGTGCGCCGTTCTTAAGACTTATAAGTACGTATGTGAGATTCTTCCTCCTGCAAACCAAAGGAAGTCTCTACCTCTCTTGCGAGGATTGCCTACAGTAGAACGCCGCGACTCTCCACCGCGGCGTTTTACGTTTATGGCACATTTCCCATTCCCTAGAAAAGTTGCTGTTAGAACACGATGGGTCGCCAGGTGCCGACGTGGGGTGTGTCGTGCCGGCGACTTCTGCAGCGAAGCGAAGCCGAGCCGGCATGATATACCCCGCGGCGGCACCCCGGGAGAGTCGCCAGGTGCCGACGTGGGGTGTGTCGGACAGGCGACTTCTGCAGCTTTAGCGTTGCCTGAGCCTGTACGATATACCCCGCGGCGGCACCCCGGAAGACCCGCAAGTCCTCGCGATTTCTTCTCGAAACTCCACCTGGGATGCCCTGTGCGGGATATACCATAACGGCTCAGGCTGGGCTTTACAGCCAGAAGTCGCCGTTACGGCACGCCCCGCACAGGGCCCCGGCGAATCAGCCATAGTGCCGCTCACCAGCGCGATAGCCTAAGCTCCAAATCTAGTGTGGACTCTTCTCGCCGTCCTGCTATACAATCTAAAGGCTTCGAGAGCCGATAGGCTCATCAAAGTGGGGCCGAGAGCCTCCACCTTGCGGCGTGCAGCTGTCTGGTAAGAAGAACGTCGAACGCCGGGTTGGCGGTTCGATTCTTGCCCCAGGCACGCATTCGCGCCGGGGCTTTTTTGTTGTTGCGGCCAAATCCGCAAGCGCAAGCGCTCGAAGCAGCAGGCATGGAAAGCAACCGGTGAATCGATTTCGGAGGTGAATCGATATTAGCGCTCACGAGTCCAGGATCAACGACCAGATCAGGGCAAAGCAATGTCGTCTCATAGGAGTCGACGGTTCCCAGCTGGGAATCTACGACGTTAGAGAGGCGCTGCGCATCGCCGACAGCCAGGGTTTCGACCTCGTAGAGATTGCTCCAAACGCCGAGCCGCCCGTGTGCAGGGTCATGGATTACGGCAAGTACAAGTACGAGCAAGAGGTCAAGGCCAAGCATGCCCGCAAGAACCAGGCGAAGGCCGAGGTCAAGGAAATGAAGTTCCGTCCCAAAATCGGCGACGGCGACTACGAGACCAAGAAGAAGCACGTCATTCGCTTCCTCGAGTCTGGAGCCAAGGTTAAGGTCACCATCATGTTCCGCGGCAGGGAGATGGCCCATCCCGAGCAGGGTCTGGTGATTCTGGACAGGCTCGCGGAGGACCTCACCGACATCGCCACGGTGGAGAACAAGCCCAAGCTCGAAGGCCGCAACATGCACATGATGTTCGGTCCTCTCAAGAAGAAGTCGGGCGGCGGCAAGAAGGCCAAGGCCGAGGAAGCAGCCGAAGCCGAGGAGTAGGCCGTCTGGCAGCTGGGGCACCCCGGCAACGACGGCGATTCAAGCAGCAGGATTGAGACGGCAGCATGCCGCCTTTCCGACGCAGGGATCAAACAACCTGCGGATAGTTTAGATAGGAGATTCGACTATGCCCAAGATGAAAACTCACAGGGGAACCGCCAAGCGCATCAGGGTCACCGGTTCCGGCAAGCTCGTGCGAGGCAAGGGTTATCACAGCCACATCCTCGAGAAGAAGTCGCCCAAGCGCAAGCGCAACATGCGTCACGAGACCGTGGTTGCCAAGGCCGACGAGAAGGTTCTGAAGCGCGGTCTGGCACTTCGCTAGTCCCGCTTTTGCAGCAAGCACTTTGAGCCGGAGTGCAAGGCGCGCCCCGGCAAGCACATAGCAAGCACATTCGTTCGCGATTTATCGACCAATTAGGAGTGATCACATATGCCTCGCGTGAAGCGTTCAGTTACCGCCCGCAAGAAGCGCCGCAAGACCCTAGAGCGTGCCAAGGGATACTATGGTGCAAAATCCAGGTCCTACCGTGCAGCCAAAGAGCAGGTTCAGCATTCGCTGCAGTATGCCTACAGGGACCGCCGCAACAAGAAGCGCGACATCCGTCGCCTCTGGATTGCCCGCATCAACGCCGCAGCTCGCATCAATGGCATGAGCTACTCGGTGTTCATGCACGGCCTCAAGGTTGCCGGCGTGCAGCTCGACCGCAAGGTGCTGGCCGACATGGCCGTCAACGACGCGCCCGCTTTCGCAGCTCTGTGCGAGGTTGCCAAGAAGGCAGTCGCCTAGCAGCGCAGCGACCGCGCGGCAACGCAACGGCGCGGTACCAAGAGAACTTTTGGTGAAGAAGAAGGCCGGCCTCGGGAGATTCCCGGGGTCGGCCTTTTCGCGTCTTGAATATGCTTTGCTGGAAGCCGCTTGCGATCCAGATGCCAGTTGCCTCCAATTGCCGCCAGTCGCTGCGCGACAGCTGCCGGCGCTTGCCAGCCTCTACCAGCTGCGCATGATGGTCTGGTCGCGGTCGGGTCCCACGGCCACGATAGACACGGGCACGCCGGCGATCTGCTCGACGCGCTCGATGTAGGCTTTGGCCTTGGCGGGCAGCTCGTCGTAGCTGCGGCATCCCGTGGTGCTCTCGCACCAGCCGTCCACCTCTTCGTAGATGGGCTTGGCCTTCGAGAACGCCTGCAGCGAGTCGGGCAGGCTCTCCACCCTCTGGCCGTCGATGTCGTAGGCCACGCAGATGCGGATCTTCTCCACCTTGTCCAGCACGTCGAGCTTGGTGAGGCAGATGTCGGTGAGGCCGTTGACCCTGGCCGAGTACTTCAAGATCACGCCGTCGAGCCAGCCGCAGCGGCGGCGGCGACCGGTGGTCACGCCGAACTCGCCGCCCTCTTGCGTGAGGAACTCGCCCATCTCGTCGCTAAGCTCGGTGGGGAACGGACCCGAACCCACGCGGGTGAGGTACGCCTTGGCGATTCCCAGCACGCGGTCGATCCACTTGATGCCCACGCCGGTGCCGATGGTGGCGCCGCCAGACGTGGTTGAAGACGAGGTCACGAACGGGTAGGTGCCGTGATCTACGTCGAGCAGCGTGCCCTGCGCGCCCTCGAAGAACACCGACTTGCCCTGCTCGAGCGCCTCGTTGAGAAGCGTGACGGTGTCCACGATGTGCCCCTCGAGCCGCGCGGCATAGCCCATGTACTCGTCGTAGACCTCGTCCACGTCGTAGGGGGCCATGCTGTATACCTTGGTGAGCAGCGTGTTTACCACCACCAGCTCCGCGGACAGGCGCTCGCGGAAGTAGTCGGGCTCGAGAAGGTCGCCCATGCGAAGGCCCGACCTCTTGACCTTGCTCTCGTAGGCAGGGCCGATGCCGCGGTTGGTGGTGCCGATCTTGCTGTCGCCCAGCAGCTGCTCGCTGGCGCCGTCGAGGTCGATGTGCCACGGCATGATCATCTGAGCGTGCGAGGAGATGACGAGCCTCTCGGCCGACACGCCGCCTTCGGCCAGGCCATCGACCTCTGCAAGCAAGACCTTGGGGTCCACCACGCAGCCGTTGCCGATCACCGGCACCACGTCGGGATACATCACGCCGGAGGGCACCAGGTGCAATGCCAAGTGCTTGTCGCCGTGGATCACGGTGTGCCCGGCGTTGTTGCCTCCCTGGAACCTCACCACGTAGTCGTAGTTGCTGGCCAGAAGGTCGGTTATCTTGCCCTTGCCCTCGTCGCCCCACTGGGCTCCAACCAAAACCGTTCCAGGCATCCCTGCGCTCCAATCTGCGAGTAAGTCGAACCGCGGTGCGTCGACGTGCTTGCCTTCTGCCGCCCCACCATACCGCGGGTTCCAAACGCTCTTATTATAGAAGCGCGCGTGCACGGCAACGCAAGCTGCTCGCCCGGACGGCCACCCGGTTGCCGCCCCAAGCTACCCCGCCGCTGTTACGGACTGGCCGCCCTTCGGCGAGCGGGCTGCCAAGCTTTCGCAAACCTGTGCCGCATGCTGCACATCTCTAGCCGCTTCCCAGCCGAGCATGCTCCCTGCCAGCGCGCAATGCCGCACGTATGAGAATATTACGTGCATATGCAAAACGCGGCTTGTGTCGATGCACACCTTTAGGGGGAATCAGCTATGAACGAGATGCGCGCAAACGCATTGGACGCCCAGCAGGAAGTGGTGGCGACCCTGCAAAAGGCGTTGGGCGACCGCTTCATCAACAGCACCTTGTCGCCATGTCCGGTGGAATTTACCGCAGCCTTCGTGAACCTCTGCAATTCGCAATCGTGTGGAAAGTGCACTCCGTGCCGCATCGGGCTTTCGCAGCTGCATGCGCTAATCGAGCAGGTGCTCGACGGCACTGCCACGCATCGCACGCTGGAGCTTATCGAGAACACGGCGCGCGACATCTCCATCTCGGCCGACTGCACGATCGGAGCCGAGTCGGCTGCGCTGGCGCTCCAGGCAATCCTGGGATTCAAGAAGGACTTCCTCTCGCACATCGACAAGGGGTGCTGCGAGTTTCATGCCAACGACCTCATCCCCTGCATGTCCAATTGCCCTGCGCGCGTGGACATTCCGGGATACATCGCGCTCGTGGAAGCCGGCCGCTACACCGACGCGGTGCGGCTCATCCGCAAGGACAACCCGCTGCCGGTGGCTTGTGGCACCATCTGCGAGCACCCCTGCGAGGTGAACTGCCGTAGGGGCATGCTCGACGACCCCATCAACATCCGTGCGCTCAAGCGCTACGCATGCGACCACATGAGCGACGACTACACGCCCGCGCACTACGAGCCGACCGGCAAGAAGGTCTGCGTGGTGGGCGGCGGCCCGGCGGGACTCACCGCGGCGTACTACCTCACGCTCATGGGGCACAAGGTCACGATTCTCGAGCAGCGCTCGCACCTGGGCGGCATGCTGCTCTACGGCATTCCCAACTATCGCCTGGACAAGCAGATGCTGGCCGACGAGGTTGAATGGATCGTGAAGCAGGGCATCGAGGTGAAGCTCGATTGCGCCGTGGGCCGCGACTGCACGCTGGAGCAGCTGCGCGAGAGCTACGACGCGGTGTACCTGGCCATCGGCGCACATGCCGACAAGAGGCTGCGGCTCGAGGGCGAGGACGCGCCCAACGTTACGTCGGCGGTGCAGATGCTGCGCGCCATCGGCGATGGCGACAAGCCCGACTTTGCCGGCCAGACCGTGGTGGTCGTGGGCGGAGGCAACGTGGCGATGGACGTGGCCCGCTCCTCGATAAGGCTGGGTGCCAAGCGCGTGATCGTGGTGTACCGCCGCAGGATGGTGGACATGACCGCGCAGGCCGCGGAGATTCGCGACGCGCTTGCAGAGGGCTGCGAGATCGTGGAGCTTCACAACCCGGTGAAGCTCGAGCTAGACGAGCAGAGCGGCAAGGTCACGGCCGTGGTGGTGCAGCCGCAAATCGTGGGGCCCATCAGGCACGGCAAGCCCGACATCCGCGAGGCCGAGGCCGATCCGATCGCCATCGAGTGCGACCGCGTGGTGGTGGCCATCGGGCAAGACATCGACTCGCAGCACTTCGCCGACAGCGGGGTTCCCGTGAACAGGGGACGCATCGCCGCCGACGACAGGGGCCGCGTCGGGGGATGCGAGGGCGTGTTCTCGGGCGGCGACTGCGTGAGCGGGCCGGCCACGGTAATCAAGGCGATCGCCGCAGGCAAGGCGGCCGCGCGCAACATCGACACCTATCTGGGCTTCAGCCACCCGATCGAGCGCGACGTGGAGCTGCCGCCCATCGAGTTCAAGGGGCTTCCGTCGTGCGCCCGCAGCGAGCAGATCGAGCGTGGCGTGGAGATACGCAGGCACGACTTCGACATGTTCGAGATGGGTCTTAGCGACGAGGCCGCCAGGCAGGAATCGGGACGATGCCTGCACTGCGACCACTACGGATTCGGAGCTTTCAGGGGAGGACGTGAGGACAGATGGTAGATCAGGCATCTAAGACGCGCATGGTCAAGGTCACTATCGACGGCAAGACCGTCGAAGTCGAGGAAAACACCACGATTCTCAAGGCCGCCCGCAAGGCCAACGTGAGCATCCCCACGCTCTGCTATCTGGAAGGGCTGAACGACATCGGCGCGTGCAGGGTGTGCTGCGTGGAGGTCGAGGGCAAGAACCAGCTCGCGGCGGCATGCAACAACCGCGTGACCGACGGCATGGTGGTGCACACCAACAGCCCCAAGGCCAGGTGGGCGCGCAAGACCAACGTGCAGCTCATCCTCTCCCAGCACAACGTGAGCTGCACCAGCTGCGTGCGCGGCGGCAACTGCGAGCTGCAGACCGTGGCCCGCGAGCTGGGCATTTCGGAGGAGCCGTTCCCGCGCAACTACCCGCTCAACCGCAGCCAGGACAGCTATCCGCTGGTGCGCCACGACGACAAGTGCATCAAATGCATGCGCTGCATCCAGGTGTGCGACAAGGTGCAGCAGGTGAGCGTGTGGGACCTCGTGAACAACGCGTCGCACACCAACGTGGGCGTGAAGGGCGGCGGCACCATCGGCGAGAGCGACTGCACGCTGTGCGGGCAATGCGTAACCCACTGCCCGGTGGGCGCGCTCAGGGCCTACGACGAGACCGACAGGTT
>CAVFRF010000090.1:0-17820 GCA_963624975.1 Bacteroidaceae bacterium | reverse complement strand
CTACGAGAACTGGGGCCTGGCCGACGAGGTCCTGGCGACGTACAAGTGCAAGGAAACCGAAATGGTCGACGTGGAGTGGAACAAGCTCGAGGGCTTCAACCCCGAGAACTTCAGCGCCCAGGAGTTCACGCTAACGGGAACGGTCACATATCCGGAGGGCACCGACACCGCCGACGCGCCCAAGACCGTTTCTGCAAAGGTGAAGGTCGCCGCCGCCGAGAAGGTCGCAGCTCCGAAGGCCAGCGTGGAGTCGGGCAGCTACAGCAGCGCCTTGGAAGTGGAGCTTAGCTGCAGCACCGAGGACGCGGACATCTACTACACGACCGACGGCAGCGAGCCGACCAAGGCGAGCAAGCAATACGGCGACGAGGCCATCAGCATCTGCAGGTCCGCAACGCTGAAGGTCCGCGCGTATTGCGAAAATGCTGCCCCGAGCGACGTTGCGGAATACCGGTACGCCATCAACGGCGCAAACGTGGCCACCCCGACGTCTTCGCTGGCGGAGGGCACCTATGCGACCGCCCAGACGTTTACCCTTGCGTGCGCTACCGACGGCGCGACCATCCGCTACACGATGGACGGCTCCAAGCCCACCGAGGAAAGCCCCGCGTATAGCGGCGAGACGATCGGCGTCGACTCCAACACGAGGCTCCGCATGCGCGCCTTCAAAGACGGCATGATCGCCTCCGACATCGCGGAGTACATGTACAAGGTGGGCACCCAGAGCGTCGAGGCTCCGAGGGCCTCGGTCGATTCCGGCACGTACAAGAAGGTCCTGAGCGTGGAGCTGGCCTGCGATACGGAAGGCGCGACCATCCGCTACACGACGGACGGCTCCAACCCGACCGCGCAGAGCGCCGCCTACGACGGCAGCCCCATCAAGATCTACGACACCACGCTGCTCAAGATCTGCGCCTACAAGGACGGCATGTACGAAAGCCCCGTGATGGGCTACGTGTACAACGTGTCCGTTCCTCAGGTGGAGACGCCGCTGTCCGACCTCGAGAGCGGAACGTACAACTTCGACGCACAGCCGCATCCCTACTGCAACACCGACGGCGTCCGCATCTACTACACGCTCGACGGCACAGAGCCTACGGAGAAGAGCGCCGAGTACATCGACGGGCAGACCACAATCTCTATCCAGGAGACGACGACGCTGAAGATCCGCGCCTTCCGCGACGGGATGAAGCCGAGCGACGTAGGCACCTACGAGTACACGATCGCCTATCCGCAAGACGAGACCCCTGTGGCCTCCGTTCCATCGGGCACCTATGCGAAAACCCAGACGGTAGAGCTGAGCTGCGATACCGAGGGGGCGATCATTCGCTACACGCTCGACGGCACCGAGCCGACCGTCGACAGCGAGCGCTACACGGGGCCGCTCACCATCAGCAAGACGACGACCGTGAAGGCGAAGGCGTTTGAGGGCTACAACCCCAGCGACGTGGTGACCTTCGAGTACAAGATCGAGCGCGAGACCGTGGCCACGCCGACGGCTTCGGATGCCTCCGGGGTCTATTCGCAGCCGTTCAAGGTCACGCTCTCCTGCGCTACCGGCGGCGCCACGATTCGCTACACGACCGACGGCACCGAGCCGACCGAGAAGAGCGCCGAGTACACCGGCGTGCCGTTCAAGTTCGAAGAGTGGGGGACCACGACGACCATCAAGGCGCGCGCCTTCTGCGACGAATGCATCGACAGCGAGGTCGCGACGTTTACCTACACGCTGAAGCGCGAGACGCTGCCCGAGCCCAGCGCGTCGCCGGAGAGCGGAATCTACGAGAACCCGCAGAGGGTCACGCTCAGCTGCTCGGACCCGGACGTCCAGATCCGCTATACCGTCGATGGCAGGCAGCCCTCGACCACCTCGACCATCTACACCGGCCCGCTCGACATCTCGTCGAGCATGACGCTGAAGATCATGGCGACGAAGGGCAGCGCGATCAGCGACGTGGTGACCTACGACTACAACATCGTGAACGCGAAGGTCTCGACGCCGTATACGCCGATACAGTCCGGCACCTATGCCGACCCGCTCAACATCCATCTGTTCACGCTGACCGAGGGCGCGACGATCCGCTACACGCTCGACGGCACCGACCCGACGGCCGAAAGCCAGCTCTATCGGGGCTGGCCGATCAAGATCACCGAGAGCACGACGCTGAAGATCCGCGCCTTCTGCGACGAAATGGCCGACAGCGACATCGCGACGTACGAATACGTGATCGGCTCCGAGCCCGCTGCGACGTATACGGTGAAGTTCGACTCTGCGGGCGGCAGCGCGGTCGAGTCGCAGAGCATCGCGGAAGGCCTCGCGGCCGACGAGCCGGAGGCGCCGACGCAGGCGGGCTTCGCGTTCGACTACTGGGCGACGGCCGACGGCAAGCAGTACAACTTCGCAACGCCCGTGACCGCGGACATCACGCTCTATGCGCACTGGAGCGTGAGCGGGAAGTCCGTGACCGCCCACACGGTGAGGTTCGACACGGGCGAGGGCTCGGCGGTGCCCAGCCAGTCGGTCGCCGAGGGCTCGACTGTGGCGCATCCCGCGAACCCGACGCTCGACGGCTCCACGTTCGAGGGCTGGATAACCGATTCGGGAGCTGCCTACGATTTCGCGACTCCGGTGACCTCGAGCTTCACGCTGTATGCGAAGTGGTCGGCTGGCGGCGAGGATGCGCTTTCGCATCTCGTGACGTTCGACTCGGCAGGGGGCACGGATGTGGACAGCCAGGCGATCGCTGCCGGCGGCAAAGTCGTGGAGCCTGCTGCTCCGACGCTCGACGGCTTCACGTTCGACTACTGGTCCCGGGCCGATGGGAGCAAGCACGACTTCGACTCGACCGTGAAGTCCGACTTCACGCTCTACGCCCATTGGAAGGCAAACGGCGGCGACCAGAGCACGACGGCGCACCTCGTGACGTTCGACGTTGCGGGAGGCACGAGCGTGGACAGCCAGACGGTCGTGGACGGAGGCGTGGTCGCCCAGCCCGCGACTCCGAGGCAGGAGGGCTTCAAGTTCGCATACTGGGCGACGGCCGACGGCAGGCAGTACGACTTCGCAACGCCAGTGACCGCTGACATCACGCTCTACGCGCAATGGACCGCCGATGGCAAAGACTCTCCCGCCAACCTCGTGATCTTCGACTCGAATGGCGGAAGCTACGTCGATGCTCAGACGATTGCCGCCGGAGGCCTGGCCACGCGGCCCGAAGACCCGACCCGCGATGGCTATACCTTTGCCGGCTGGACCCTGGACGGGGAGGAGTACGACTTCGACGCGCCCGTGAGCAGCAACATCACGCTGGTGGCCCAGTGGAACGAGAACCCCGCTCCGGTGCCCGACCCCGAGCCCAGCCCCAACCCCGGCGGCGACAACGGCAATGGCAACGGCCAGTCGGCTGCCAAGGGGGACTTCGCCAAGACCGGAGACCCTGCGGTTTCGGCACTCGCCGTGATCGCCATCGCCGCGCTGGTGGGCTTTGGCGCGCTGGCCGTTGCGGTTCTGGGTTCGAGGCGCCGAAAGGGATGCCATAGGGAATAGGGTTTCGACCGCGAGGTGGAAGGGCTCCGCCTCGCGGTATTCGGGGCAGTCGGGATGTTTGTGGGGAAACGCCGGCTATTTGGGCGTATACTAGACGGGTCCTTTAAATGCGGTACAGAGAGACCGACAAGGCGCGCCTCACATAACTGGAGCTAACTATCTGGCGAAGCTGGAGCCTTTGTCGCGCACGCGGGCAGAGGCTATTTTTGTATCTGGCGACCTGGCAGCGCGCTTGCGTCAGACGACCCGCGGCGCCTCGCGACTCGCCAGGCGACTCGCGACGTGGTGGCGCCAGCAGCCTCTCTGCACGGCACTCGAGAGAAAGGGTGTGGATGGACTCCAACGAAATCGTGAAGTCGGTCTGCATGGATGCAGACGAAATCGAGCGTTCCCTTACCCGCATGGCGCACGAGATCCTCGAAGCCAACCACGGAGCCGGCGACATCGCCCTGGTTGGCATCCTCACGCGCGGCGACGTGCTGGCCAAGCGCCTCGTGGACAAGATCGAGTCCATCGAGGGCGCCAAGGTGCCCTTCGGGCAGCTGGACATCAGCTTCTATCGCGACGACTACATCACGCACCTCGCTCCAGAGGTGCTTTCGACCAACATCCCGTTCTCGATAAACGGCAAGACCATCGTGCTGGTGGACGACGTGCTCTACACCGGCCGCACCATCCGCGCCGCGCTCGACGCGCTCATGGACATCGGCCGCGCCGCCAAGGTGCAGCTCGCGGTGCTGGTGGACCGCGGGCACAGGGAGCTGCCCATAAGGGCCGACTTCGTGGGCAAGAACGTGCCCTCTTCTTCGGAAGAGAACGTGAGGCTCTTCCTGGAGGAGGTCGACGGGCACAGCGCGGTGGAGATCCTGCAGGTCGAGACCGGCTCGCACATCGGCTCGGCCCCGCTGGGCTCGAGGGCTGCAAGCGCGGCGGGCAGCGACGGAGGCGAGCGCTGATGGCATTCAACCACAGGAACCTGATCGACCTTGCGGAGTACTCGCGCGAGGACATCATGACCATCTTGCAAACCGCGGCGCGCTTCAAGAGCGTGAACGAGCGCAAGATCAAGAAGGTCCCCACGCTGCGCGGTTTTACCGTGGTGAACATGTTCAACGAGCCTTCCACGCGCACGCGCTCCTCGTTCGAGATCGCCGAGAAGCGCCTGTCGTGCGACACGCTCAACTTCGGAGGATCCTCCACGTCCACGGTGAAGGGCGAGAGCCTGCGCGACACGGTGCAGACGCTGTGCTCCTACAAGGTGGACATGATCGTGGTGCGCGACCGCAACGCGGGCGTGCCGCGCAAGATATCGGAAGTGGCCGACGTGCAGGTCATCGACGCGGGCGACGGCAAGCACCGCCATCCCACGCAGGCGCTGCTGGACCTCTTCTCCATATGGGAGCACAAGGTGCTGGCCGGCGCTGCTGCGGGCGCACCCGGCGCGGCACCCGCAGCCACCCCTGCCGCCCTGGCCGAAGCCGCCGAGCGCGCGGCCGAGCCATGGGGCCTCAAGGTGGGCGTGGTGGGCGATATCCGCCACTCCCGCGTGTGCGGCTCGCTGGTGCCGGTGCTCAAGACCATGGGATGCGAGGTCACGCTCATCGCACCCGCGACCCTTTTGCCCGCACGTCCCGACGTGCTGGGCGCCGACCACGTGACCAGCAAGCTAGACGACGTGCTGCCCGAGCTGGACGTGGTGTACATGCTGCGCATCCAGCGCGAGCGACTCGAAGACGCGCCCTTCCCCAGCCTTCGCGAGTACAACATGCTCTACGGCCTCACCCGGCAGCGCGAGCATCTTATGAAGCCCGATGCCATCATCTGCCACCCGGGTCCTGTGAACCGCGGGGTGGAGCTGGACGCATACATGACCGACAATCCGGAGAGATCGGTGATACTCGACCAGGTGTACGCTGGAGTACTGGTGAGGATGGCCGCCCTCTACCTGCTGCTTGGAGGTGTTGAAGATGGCCTTAATGCTTAGAAACGCGCACCTGGTGGACCCGCAGGTGGGCCTCGACGAGGTGGCCGACGTGCTGGTGGCAGACGGGCGCATCGCCCAGATCGGCCAGGGGCTCGCGGCCCCGGCCTCGCCTGACGGCGAGCCGCTGCAGGAGCGCGACCTCGCCGGCAAGGTACTGATGCCCGGGATGGTGGACATCCACGTGCACCTGCGCGACCCCGGCCAGGAGCACAAGGAGACCATCGAGACCGGCACCCGCGCCGCAGCACACGGCGGCTTTACCGCGGTGTGCTGCATGCCCAACACAACGCCCGCGATCGACAACGCCGTGGCCGTGGAGTACGTGAGGCAGCGCGCGGCCGACACGGCCAGGTGCCGCGTGCACGTGTGCGGCGCGTGCAGCAAGAACCGCGAGGGCAGGATCCTGGCCGAGATGGGCGACATGGTGGCCCACGGCGCGGTGGCGTTCTCCGACGACGGCGCCGGCGTGCAGGACAGCGGCATGATGCGCCGCGTGATGGACTACGCCGTGCAGTTCGACCGCGTGGTGATGAGCCACTGCCAGGACGACGGCCTGGTGGGCGAGGGGCAGGTCAACGAGGGCGTGGCCTCCACGAGGCTCGGCCTTGCCGGCTGGCCCGCCGAGGGCGAGGAGCTGCAGATCATGCGCGACATCGCGCTGTGCCGCCTCACCGGATGCCCTCTTCACATCCAGCACATCACCACGGCGCGCGGCCTCGCGATGGTGCGCGATGCCAAGGCCGAGGGACTGCCCGTGACCTGCGAGGTTACCCCTCACCACCTGTTTCTCACCGAAGACGACATCAAAGACGACTACGACACGTCGCTCAAGGTCAACCCGCCGCTGCGCACCCGCGCCGATTGCGAGGCGCTGGTGGAGGGCATCAAAGACGGCACGGTGGACTGCATCGTGACCGACCACGCTCCCCACGCCGACTTCGAGAAGGACGAGGAGTTCGAGCGCGCGCCCTTTGGCATGACGGGCCTGGAAACTTCCGTGGGTCTGGTGGTGACCAATCTGGTGAACACTGGGATAATCTCTTGGCAGGACATGGTGCGCCTGATGGCCGTGAACCCGCGGCAGATCGTGCGCGCCGAGAGGGTCGCGCTCGAAGCTGGCAGCGTGGCCGACCTCACCATAGTGGACCCCGAGGCCGCCTGGACGGTGGACGAACGCGATTTCGAGTCGAAGTCGCGCAACTCGGGATTTGTCGGAGCAGCTCTAAAGGGCCGCGCCACCGACGTGTACGTCGGGGGCATAGCGACCATGGAAGACGGAAAGGTGGTTGCCTAAAGTGGCAGATGGAGTAATTTGCAGCACGAAGCCGGCGATGCTGGTGCTCGAAGACGGCACGGTGTTTGCCGGGCGCGCATGCGGAGCCGAGGGCGAGACCACCGGCGAGGTGTGCTTCAACACGTCGATGGTGGGATACCAGGAGGTGCTGTCGGACCCGTCGTATGCCGGGCAGATCGTAACGATGACCTACCCGCACATCGGCAACTACGGCACCAACATGGCCGACATGCAGTCGGGCGGCATGGCGCTTCGCGGCCTCGTGGTGAGGTCGATGTGCTACGAGCCGTCCAACTTCAGGAGCGAGTCCAACCTGCCCGCGCTGCTGGCCAAGAACGGCATCGTGGCCATCGACGGCGTGGACACGCGCAAGCTCACCCGCCACATCCGCGACTACGGCGCGATGCGCGGCATCATCTCGACCACCGACTCCGACGTGGAGTCGCTGCTGGCCAAGGTGAAGGCCTCCGACTCGATCGTGGACGTGAACCTGGCCGCCACGGTGGGCACCCACGAGCGCTACATGTTCGCCGACGACAGCGCCAACTACCTCTTTGCCAAGGAGCTTTCGCCCAAGGCCCGCTACAAGGTCGCGGCCGTGGACTGCGGCATCAAGCTCGGCATCTTGCGCGGGCTTGCGCAGGCCGGCTGCGAGGTGGAGGTCGTGCCCTGGGACACCCCGGCAGACGAGCTGCTGGGCGCGGGCTACGACGGCGTGTTCTTCTCCAACGGACCGGGCGACCCGCAACCCGTGGACAAGACCATCGAGTGCGCCGGCGCCCTCATGGGCAAGATACCGGTGTTCGGCATCTGCCTGGGCAACCAGATGATGGGCATCGCCTCGGGCGCGCGCATCGAGAAGCTCAAGTTCGGCCACCACGGCGGCAACCAGCCGGTGATGAACCTGCTCACCGGATGCGTGGAGATCACTTCGCAAAACCACGGGTTCGCCGTGGACTTCGCCTCGCTCGGACCGCTGGTGCCCGAGCTTTCGGGAGGCCGCACCGAGCATGTGGGCGACCTGCGCGAGTACTCCGACGCGCGCATCGCCCCGGTGGTGCAAAACGAGAGGTTCGGCCGCATCCAGCTCACCCACGTGAACCTCAACGACGGCACGTTCGAGGGCATGGCGTTTCTGGACATCCCGGCGTTTTCGGTGCAGTACCACCCCGAGGCAAGCCCCGGACCCACCGACTCGAGCTACCTGTTCACCGCGTTCGGGAGGCTCATGGACGGCCGGGCCGACTACCTCGACATCAACATCTCGGAAGACAGGCTGAGGGGCTGGCACTCCTAAGGGCCGGGCTACCGGCACGCGGGCGGTTCGCCCGAAAGCGCAACGCAAGCTCAACATCACGAAAGGCAGGCGCAAATTGCCTCGTAGAACAGACATCAACAGGATCCTCGTGATAGGCTCGGGCCCCATCGCCATCGGCCAGGCCTGCGAGTTCGACTACTCGGGCACCCAGGCATGCAAGGTGCTGATGGAAGACGGCTTCGAGGTGGTGCTGGTCAACTCCAACCCCGCCACCATCATGACCGACCCGCACATGGCCACCCGCACCTACATCGAGCCCATCACCGCGGCCACGGTGGAGAAGGTGATCGCCATCGAGCGGCCCGACGCGCTGCTGCCCACGCTGGGCGGCCAGACCGCGCTCAACTGCGCGGTGGAGCTGGCGCAGTCCGGCGTGCTGGACAAGTACGGCGTGGAGATGATCGGCTGCGACGTGGAGGCCATCAACAAGGGCGAGGACCGCAAGGAGTTCGCCCGCGCGATGGAGGAGATCGGCCTCGAGTGCGCCCGCAGCGGCTACGCCTACTCGGTGGAAGACGCCGTGGAGCTGTCGGGCAAGCTGGGATTTCCGCTGGTGCTGCGCCCGTCGTACACGCTGGGCGGCGCGGGCGGCGGCATCGCCTACAACAAGAACGAGCTGGTGGACATCATGAGGCAGGGCCTCGACCTCTCGCCCGCGGGCGAGGTGCTGGTGGAGGAGTCCATCATCGGCTGGAAAGAGTACGAGATGGAGGTGATGCGCGACCGCGCGGGCAACGCCATCATCATCTGCTCCATCGAGAACTTCGACGCCATGGGAGTGCACACCGGCGACTCCATCACCGTGGCGCCTTCGCAGACCATGACCGACATCGAGTACCAGCGCATGCGCGTGGCGTCGCTGGCCATTCTGGAAAAGATCGGCGTTGAGACCGGCGGCTCCAACGTGCAGTTCGCGGTGAACCCGCGCGACGGCCGCATGATCGTGATCGAGATGAACCCCCGCGTGTCGCGCTCGTCGGCGCTGGCTTCGAAGGCCACCGGCTTCCCGATCGCCAAGGCTGCCGCCAAGCTCGCCGTGGGCTACACCCTCGACGAGATCGAGAACGACATCACCAAAGCCACTCCGGCCTGCTTCGAGCCCACCATCGACTACGTGGTGGTAAAGGTGCCGCGCTTCGCGTTCGAGAAGTTCAAGGGCACCGACGAGACCCTCACCACCCGCATGAAGGCGGTGGGCGAGGTCATGGCCATCGGCCGCACGTTCGACGAGGCCATGGAGAAGGCCATGCGCTCGCTGGAGAACAACCGCGACGGCCTGGGCATGGACGGCCGCGACAAGTTCGACGAGGGCGAGTTCATGACCATGTTGTCGCGCCCCACCGAGCACAGGATCTACTACATGATCGAGGGGCTGCGCCGCGGCATGAGCGTGGACGAGGTGGCCGCCGCCACCAAGATCGACCCGTGGTTCGTCACGCGGCTCGCGCACATCGTGGCGGTGGAGAACCACGTGAAGGGCCAGAAGCTCGACGAGATGAGCGCCGCCGACATGAAGATGGCCAAGCAGACCGGCCTCTCCGACAGGCAGGTGGCCTACCTCACCGGCGAGTACGACCGCGACCACCTCGACTCCGCCGACGTGATGGCGGCCGAGAAGAAGGTGCGCGCACGCCGCGAGGAGCTGGGCATCATGCCCACGTTCAAGACGGTTGACACGTGCGGCGCCGAGTTCGAGTCGGTGACCAACTACTACTACAAGACCTACGAGGACGAGGACGAGATCAGGCCCTGCGACAAGAAGAAGGTCATGATCCTGGGCGCCGGCCCCAACCGCATCGGGCAGGGCATCGAGTTCGACTACTGCTGCGTGCACGCCAGCTACGCGTTTGCCGACATGGGCTGGGAGACCATCATGGTCAACTCCAACCCCGAGACCGTGTCCACCGACTACGACACCTCCGACAGGCTCTACTTCGAGCCCCTCACGTTCGAGGACGTGATGGACATCGTGGAGAAGGAGCATCCCGACGGAGTGGTGGTCACGCTCGGCGGGCAGACGCCGCTCAAGCTGGCCAACGCGCTGGAGCACGAGGGCGTCGAGATCCTGGGCACCAAGCCCGACGCCATCGACCTGGCGGAGGACCGCGAGAGGTTCTCGGCCCTGCTGGACGAGATGGGCATCGCGTACCCGCCGGCCGGCGTGGCCAACTCCTTCGAGGAGGCCGTGGAAGTGGCGCACCGCATCGGCTTTCCGCTGCTGGTGCGCCCGAGCTACGTGCTGGGCGGCCGCGGCATGACCATCGCCTACGACGCGGAGTCGCTCAAGCAGTACATGGCGCAGGCCGTGAGGGTCTCGCCCGACCACCCCGTGTACCTCGACAAGTTCCTCGAGAGCGCGGTGGAGCTAGACGTCGACGCGCTCTGCGACGGCGAAGAGGTGTACATCGGCGGCGTGCTCGAGCACATCGAGGAAGCCGGCATCCACTCCGGCGACTCCGCTTGCTGCACCCCGCCGTTCTCCATCTCGCTGGACATCGTGCGCAAGATCCGCGACTACACGCGCCGCCTGGCCATGGCCGTGGGCGTGCGCGGCCTCATGAACATCCAGTTCGCGGTGAAGGACGAGACCATCTACGTGATCGAGGTCAACCCCAGGGCAAGCCGCACGGTGCCCTTCGTGTCTAAGGCCACCGGAGTGCCGCTGGCACGCTGCGCCGCGATGATCATGGCGGGGCACACCATCGCCAGCATGGAGCTGCCGCCCGACGACCGCGAGATGGACCACTATTCGGTGAAGGAGGCCGTGCTGCCGTTCGGGCGCTTCCCGGGAGCCGACTTCGTGCTGGGGCCCGAGATGAAGTCGACCGGCGAGGTGATGGGCGTGGCCCGCGACTTCCCGGCGGCATTCGCCAAGACCGCGCTGGCCATCGACTACTCGCTGCCCACCGAGGGCCGCGCGTTCATCTCGGTGTGCGACCGCGACAAGCGCAGCATCGTGCCGCTGGCACGCGACCTGGCCAAGCTGGGATTCGAGCTGGTGAGCACCTCGGGCACCGCCCGCGTGCTGGAGGCCAGCGGGGTGCCGGTAACGGTGGTGAACAAGTACCACGAGGCCAGGCCCAACATCGGCGACATGATCGCCAATGGCGAGATACAGCTCATCATCAACACGCCTTACGGCCCGCACACCCGCTCCGACGGGTACCTGCTGCGAGCCGACGCGGTGCGCTACTCCATCTGCTACGAGACCACGATGTCGGCGGCGTCGGCGCTGGTGAGCGCCATCGAGACGGTGCAGACCAACGGCCTGGTGTCCAACAGGATGGAGCCCATCGCGTTGCAGGACCTGTCGTATTCCGACCCTGCGGGCATCGACGGCGCGGGGTGCGGCGATGAGTAGCGAGCGCTGCGCTGCGGGCGCGGGCGCTGAGGCGGCTGCGGGGGCGGCGACCCCCGTGGACGAGCTGGCGCGCGTGATGTCCAACGTCGAGCTTGCGCCGGCGATCCACGTGATGGAGCTGGACGCCCCGCAGATCGCCCGCATGGTGCAGCCGGGGCAGTTCGTGCATATGCAGATACCGGGGATGGACGGCCACATCTTGCGCCGGCCGTTCTCGGTGTGCAGGTGGGGCGGCGACTCCATTTTCGTGATGTACCAGGTGGTGGGCACCGGCAGCCGCCATATGACCACGCTGGTCCCGGGCTGCGAGCTTAGCCTCATCGGACCTGTGGGCCGCGGCTGGAACCCGCCGGCCGCCTGCAAGCATGCCGTGCTGGTGTGCGGCGGCATGGGCGTGGCTCCGCAGACCATGCTGGCAAAGCAGCTGGTGGAGAGCGGCGCGCAGGTGGACTGTCTGGTAGGCGCCACCACGGCCGAGCGGCTCGTGGGCACGCAGGTGCTGGAGGGCTTCGGCGCGCGCGTGCACATCGCCACCGACGACGGCACGGCCGGCCACCATGGCTTCTGCACCGAGCTGATCGGCGACTTCGCGCAGGATGCAAGCTACGTGTCGATCTGCGGCCCCGAGCCCATGGAGCGCGCCGCGGTGCGCACGCTGGAGGGCGTGCTGGCCGAGCGCGCGCAGCAGGGCGGCGAGATGCCGCTCGTGGAGGTGTCGCTCGAGCGGCGCATGGCTTGCGGCATCGGCGCATGCCTGTCGTGCGTGGTCGACACCGTCGCGGGCAAGAAGCGCGCCTGCGTGGACGGCCCCGTGTTCGAGGCCAGGGAGGTGGTGTGGCAGTGAACCCCGACATCTCGGTGAGCATCGGCTCGCTTCGCATGAAGAACCCCGTGACCACCGCATCGGGCACGTTTGCGGCGGGCAGACAGTACAACGACTTCTTCGACATCACGTGCCTGGGCGCCGTGACCACCAAGGGAGTGTCGGCGGTGCCCTGGGAGGGCAACGACTCGCCCCGCATCGCGGAGACCCCGAGCGGGATGCTCAACTCCATCGGGTTGCAGAACCCGGGCGTCGAGGCGTTTTGCAAGGGCGACCTGGCGTGGCTGGCGCAGCGCGACGTGCCCGTGATCGTGAACGTGGCGGGGCACAGCCTCTCCGACTACGCGCAGGTGATCGAGCGCCTGGAGGACGAGAGCTGCGTGGACGCCTACGAGCTGAACATCTCGTGCCCCAACGTGGACTGCGGCGGCATGACCTTCGGGGTCGACCCGGCGGCCACCCGCGAGGTGGTCGAGTCGTGCCGCAAGCTCACCAAGCGTCCGCTCATCGCCAAGCTCTCGCCCAATGTGACCGACATCACCGCGATCGCCCGCGCCGCCGAGGATGCGGGCGCCGACGCGGTCTCGCTCATCAACACCCTGCTGGGCATGGCCATCGACCTGCGCACCCGCAGGGCCGTGATGGCCCGCAAGGTGGGCGGCATGTCGGGCCCCGCGGTCAAGCCCGTGGCGCTTCGCATGGTGTACGAGGTGGCGCAGGTGGTGAGCGTGCCCATCATCGGAATGGGCGGCATCTGCACCGCCACCGACGCGCTGGAGTTCGTGCTGGCCGGAGCCACCGCAGTGGCCGTGGGCACCGCGAGCTTCATGGACCCGTGCGCCGCCCAGAAGGTGGCCGAGGGCATCATGCAGTACTGCATCGACAACAACGTGGAGAGCATCTCCGACTTGCGCGGGGCGCTCCGTTAACCTACCGGAAGAGGGACGAGCAGATGACAGACAACGTTTTGCAAGCCGCCGTCGAGCAGGCCGCCGACAAGATCATCGTGGCGCTGGACTGCGAGATGCCAAGGGCGCTCGAGCTTGCCGACATGCTGCGGGGCCATGCCTCGTGGATGAAGGTGGGCATGACGCTCTACTACTCGCAGGGTTCGAAGGCCGTGCACGAGCTCAAGAAACGCGGCTACAAGGTGTTCGTGGACCTCAAGCTCCACGACATTCCGCATCAGGTGAAGGGCGCGGCGCGCTCCGTGGCGCTCACCGGAGCCGACATGTTCACGGTGCACGCGGGCGGAGGCGCTCCCATGATGGAGGCCGCCGTGGAAGGCGCGCGCGAGGCCATGGAGAAGATGCCCACGGGCTGCGACATGCCGCAGATCCTGGCCGTGACGGTGCTCACCAGCATGGACGACCCCACGCTGGCCTCGGTTGGCGTTGCCGACGAGGCGGCCACTCAGGTCAAGCGCCTTGCAACGCTGGCCAAGGGCGCCGGCGTGAGCGGCGTGGTGGCTTCTCCCAAGGAGGCCGAGATGCTCAAGGACGTGCTGGGACCCCAGATGCTCATCGTCACGCCCGGGGTGAGGCCGGCAGGCTCCAGCGCGGGCGACCAGGCAAGGGTCACCACGCCGGCGCAGGCCTTCGCCAACGGCTCGACCCATGTGGTGATCGGACGGCCCATCACGCAGGCCGACGACCCGGTGGCGGCGTTCGACGCGATCGCCGCGCAGGTGGCCGAGGTCCTGTAGGAAACGCGTGGCCGCGGGCGCGGCAGTCGGGCGACCCCGGAGGTCGGCGACCCAGCCCGAAAGCCCGCAACAACAGCAGCAGGCAGGCACGACAAGTTTGGAGGCAAGCATGAACGACGACGACATCCTCAAGATCCTCAAGGACACCCAGGCCATTCGCAACGGGCACTTCGTGCTCACGTCGGGGCGCCATTCCGACACCTACATCCAGTGCGCCAGGGTGCTCGAGAACCCCAAGCTCACCTGCGACCTGGCGGCCGAGGCCGTGTCGAGGCTTCCCGAAGACATGAAGATCGACCTGGTGGCATCGCCCGCCGTGGGCGGCATCCTCTTCGGATTCGCCGTGGCGCTCTCGCTGGAAGTGGGCATGATCTTCTCCGAGCGCAAGGACGGCCAGATGATGTTCCGCAGGTCGTTCGAGGTGCCTGCGGGAGCCAACGTGCTGGTGGCCGAAGACGTGGTGACCACCGGCTCGTCGGTCAAGGAGGTCTGCGACCTGGTGGAGGGCGCCGGGGCCAACGTGGTGGGCGTGGTCTCGCTCATCGACAGGTGCTCCGACCGGCTGTTCTCCCAGCCCTTCTACCCGCTGCTCACCCTGCCCACCCCCTCGTGGATGCCCGAGGAGTGCAAGTTGTGCGCCGAGGGCGTGGAAGTTCATTCGCTTGGGAGCCGCAAACTGTAGCTTGCCGATAAATATTTCATTTTCCGGGGGAAACGTGTATATTAAGCCACTGTGCGCGTTCCCCGAGTTCGAAAATGGGAGCTACGCCGCAAGATTCTACGATGCAGAACCTCCCGCAAGGCGGGAGCAGAGGTTACATAAATCTTTCAGGAGGTAATTATGGCACTGCCCAACCAGACCCCGGAGCAGAGGAAAGCCGCGCTGGCCAAGGCCGCCGAGGCACGTCACGAGCGTGCAATGCTTAGGGACCAGATCAAGGAGGGCAAGATTTCGGTGAAGGAAGTCCTCACCACCGAGGGCAACCCCGTGATCGACAAGCTCAAGGTCAAGGACATGATCGCCTCCCTGCCCGGCTACGGCAAGGCCAAGGTTACCAAGGTCATGGAGGAGCTTGGCATTTCCGAGACCCGCAGGGTCAAGGGCCTGGGCAGCCGCCAGCGCGAGAAGCTCATCGAAAAGCTTTCCGCCAAATAGATTGGCGGTAGAACTGTTGTCCGGCAGACTCTTCGTAATATCCGGCCCCTCGGGCGCCGGCAAGGGCACGCTGGTGAGCAGGCTCATGAGTTGCCGAGACGGGCTTTGGCTTTCCGTCTCGGCGACTACCCGCAGCCCCCGTCCCGGCGAGGTGGAAGGGCAGTCGTACTTCTTCCTCGACAACGACAGGTTCGACCAGCTCGTGGCCGAGGGCGGGTTCCTCGAATGGGCGAACGTCTTTACCAACCGCTACGGCACGCTCAAGTCGGTGGTAGAGAGCAAGATCGAGTCGGGAACGAGCGTCGTGCTCGAGATCGACCCCCAGGGCGCCCGCCAGGTAAAGCAGAACTACCCCGACGCGTTTCTCATCTTCGTGAAGCCGCCTAGCTTCGAAGTGCTCGAGCAGAGGCTGCGCGGGAGGGCGACGGAGTCGGAGGAGCAGGTGCAGATCCGGTTGCAGACCGCTAGGACGGAGATGCAGCAGGAAGGGCACTACGACGTTACGATCGTGAACGACGACCTCGAGACCGCTGTGCAGCAGCTCCTCGAGGTGGTGGATTCGCAGATAGCACGATAGATTGGCCGTTTGCCGCTTGGCGCAAGGCGCCTGGTGCGGCCGCAGAGCAAGAAAACAGGTGATTAGATGTCGATCATCGACCAGCACATCGACAGGCTCCTCGACGAGACCCAGAACGACAAGTACCTTCTGTGCACCATCGCTTCGCAGCGTGCGCGCGACATCAACGACATGATGCGCGGCCAGAAGGACCGTGCGCTCGCACTGCAGAGCGTGGCGGACCTCTCCAAGTTCTCGGACCAGAGGCCGCTCTCGCTCGCCATGGAAGAGATCGAGCGTGGCGACCTGAGCTACGTGCAGACCGACGAGCTGAAAGCTGAGTAGCTTGACGGTGCACGCGGCCAATCCGATCCTGCTGGTCCACTACCACGAGATTGGGCTGAAGGGTCGCAACAGGTCTGTTTTCGAGCGCAAGCTCATCTCCAACATTCAAACGATTTGCAAAGACCTTCCCATCGAGAAAGTGGCCAAGATCTCGGGGAGGGTCTTGGTGTCTTTGGACCGCGACGTGATCGCCGGCGCCGAGGGCGCGGCGAGTGCGGACGCGGCTGGCGCGGGCGAGGGCGAGGCTGCCAGCACGGCGGGCGCGACCAGCGAGGACGTCGAGGGCTTCATCTCCGGCGGGCTGGACAACCGCAAGGTGCGCAAGCTCTTCGAGATCGTGAAGAACATCCCCGGTGTGGCGCGCGTTTCGCTGGGCTGGCGCACAAGCCGCGAGCTTGACGTGATGATGCAGCTCGCCGCCGACGTGCTGCGCGACGCGCTGCCGTTCGAGACCTTCAAGGTCGAGTCGCGCAGGTCCAACACCGACTTCCCCCTCCACACCATGGACATGAACCGCCAGATCGGCGCGTATCTGTGCGAGAGGTTCCCCGACAAGAAGGTCAAGATGGACGACCCCGATGCCACCGTGCATGTCGAGGTGATCCAGGGCAGCACATACGTGTACGCGCGCACCGAGAAGGGCACCGGCGGACTGCCCGTGGGAAGCGCGGGCAAGTTCGTGTCGCTGCTCTCCACCGGCATCGACTCGCCGGTGGCCATGTGGCGCATCATGCACAGGGGCGGCGTGGCCATCGGGCTGCACTTCTCGGGCGCGCCCGAGACCGACGACTCGTCGGAGTACCTGGTGCAGGACATCTGCGACGCCATGAAGAACATCGGAGGCATCAAGCGCCTCTACATCGCCAAGATCGGGGAGTACCAGCGGCAGATCGCCGACGTGGTGCCGGCGAGGCTGAGGGTCATATTCTTCCGCAGGCTCATGTTCACCGTGGCCAACGAACTGGCCTGGCGCGAGCATGCGCGGGCCATCGTGACGGGCGAGTCGCTCGGGCAGGTGGCATCGCAGACCATGGAGAACATCGCGGTGGTCGACGCGGTGGCCAAGTATCCGGTGTTCCGCCCGCTCATCGGTACCGACAAGACCGAGATCATCGAGCGCGCCAAGGAGCTGGGCACCTACGACCTTTCGATCCACGCGTGCGCCGACTGCTGCACGCTGTTCCTGCCCGACAGCCCCGAGACGCATGCTGGCTTCGGAGAGGTCAACGCGCTTTCGGAGCAGATGGACTTCGAGGGCTGGGCGAGGCAGATCTGCGACGACATGCAGGTGGTGGAGTACCGCTAGCAGAGGACGCCGCTGCCGCCGTGCCGCCGCTGTTGCCGCCGCAATCCTTCAATGTTGCAAAATCGCGTCTGGCGCAAATTTATTACCGCTTTTTTGGCCGTTTGCGTTGCAAATTTGCGGCTGTCGCAAAAATGCATTGCTGGCAAGTTGGGTTAGGTTGGCGAATTTGGCTGGGGAAACGCAAAAACATGCCACTTAATGAACATTTGCCCATTATCTCAGTTAAAGTTCAGTCTAAACGAGGCTTTATTGGAATTTGAGGGATTTCAAAATTTAATATAATTTGCGACAGTCGTAAATCTGCAACGCAAATCTGCAAATTTGCGTCTGTCGCGAATCCGACTCTGCCCGGCAATTCACGTGCAGACCTATATGAGGCAGTACTTGGCCCAGTAGAACCACCAGGCGGGGATCTCGCGCAGCAC
>CAVFRF010000089.1:0-8285 GCA_963624975.1 Bacteroidaceae bacterium | reverse complement strand
AATTTTTCCATGCTCGGTCTCCTATCTAGCAGCTAGTTGTTATCCATACCCGGAACTCTTATACACACTCAAGAACCATACCATAGCCAGTCGAGATTCGGCAATGTCGAAGCCGGATTTGCCTTTGTGGCTTGAGCGGGAGTCGCAGCAAGTCCCAGAGGCTACAGGATATTTGCACGCTTAATTCTATCTAGCATCGGGATTCCAATCACCAAGAATGAATTGGTGCCGAGTCAATTCTAGAACTAGGTTGTAATATGGTATTACGACATGATAGAATTCTTGATGGACACGTTGGGTTGGAGCTGGATGCGAGGTGATTTTGGTGGATGCCACGGTTTCGGCTAGGGTTCCCGTGGAGGTCAAGAAGCAGGCCGACAAGAAGCTGCGGCAGATGGGGTCTAGCACTACGGAACTCATCAATGCGGCATACGACTATCTGATCGCGGAAGGCCACCTCCCACAAGTGCATCCAGAGGCTGGCGAGCGCGATACTGAGAAGTCGCTTTCGCCAGAGCAGCTGGTGTGTCTGCGCGACTTCTTCTCGCAAACGACATTCGAGGTTGAAGAGTCTTTGATTGAGAGCGTTCTGGGCGACGCTTCTCCTGCGGATTCGGAGCGTGTTGATTGGGATGGCCGGAGTGGCTACAAGAGCGTCATCGCATCGGGGAGGCTTGCGGATTATGAAGCTCTTGCTTGATACCAACATCCTGACCGACTACTACTTGCGCCGCATGCCACATTGGAACGACGTGTCGCGCATCGTGGCGGCGGGCTTCTTCGGTGACGTGCAGATCTGGGCGAGTGCCAAGTCGTACACAGATGTGTTCTACGTTGCGGGCAAGCTGGTGGATTCGGCCGAGCTGCAGAAGGCGTTCTCGAAGAGCTTCGAGTTAATCGAGCTTTGCTCGATCGATTCAGAGGATGTTCAGCATGCTGCGCAACTGGCATGGCCGGATTTCGAAGACTGCCTTGTGAACATCGCTGCAGAGAAAGTAAAGGCCGATGCCATCGTGACACGTGATGCGACAGGTTTCGAACGGTCGTCCGTGAAGGCGATGCATCCCGCTGAGGTGTTGGAGATATTGGCAAGCGAACACGGCCTGTCATACGACTTGCTGGCTGTTTGAATGAAAGGAGGGGGTTGTGACACCGACTGTTTGGATCGTCGTTGCCGTTGTTATGGCCATCATCGAGGCGCTGTCGCTCGGGTTCATCACCATCTGGTTCGTGGTGGGCGCGGTTGCGGCGCTCGTCGCTCAGTTGCTTGGGTGCAACGAAGCGGTGCAGATCGTGGTCTTTCTGGTGGTGTCCATCGCGTTTCTGCTGATCGTGCGCCCGTATGCCGTCAAACATCGCAATCGCGGCGAGTCGGCCGAGCCCACTCTCGTGGGAAAGGCGGCGCAGGTGATAGAGCCTATCTCCGCCGATGGCACCCAAGGGCGCGTCAAGACTCCCGACGGCGTGAGCTGGACGGCACTAAGTGCCGCCGGCGAGGACATTCCGCAAGGCGCGCTGGTGCGCATCGTAAAGGTCGAAAGCATCAAGCTATTTGTAGAAAGGATCTAGCATGGCACTTCTAATTGTTCTGCTCGTCATCATCGTCTTGGTAGTTCTCTCGTGCGTGAAGATCATTCCGCAAGCACAGGCATGCGTCGTAGAACGTCTCGGCAGCTATCTCACCACTTGGAACAATGGTCTGCATGTGATGATTCCGCTCATCGACAGGATGCGCTTGCGTATCTCCCTCAAAGAGCAGGTGGCCGACTTTCCGCCGCAGCCAGTGATCACCAAGGACAACGTGACCATGTCCATCGATACGGTCATCTACTTCAAGGTGATGGATCCGAGGCTGTACACCTACGGCGTGGAAAACCCAATCGGCGCCCTCGAGAACCTGACCGCCACCACGCTGCGCAACATCATCGGCGACATGGATCTGGACACCACGCTCACCAGCCGCGACACCATCAACGGTCAGATGCGCGCAGTGCTCGACGAAGCCACCGACCCGTGGGGAATCAAGGTCAACCGCGTCGAGGTGAAGAACATCATGCCGCCGCAGGCCATCCAGCAGGCCATGGAGAAGCAGATGAAGGCCGAGCGGGAGAAGCGCGAGCAGATCCTGCTGGCAGAGGCGCGCAAGCAGTCGGCCGTTACCGTGGCCGAGGGCGAGAAGCAGGCGCAGATTCTTGCCGCCGAGGCCGAGAAGGAAGCGACCATCCTGGCGGCGGAGGCCCAGAAGGAACGCCAGATTCGCGAGGCGGAAGGCGAGGCCGAGGCCATCAGGACCGTGCAGAACGCGACCGCCGAGGGCATTCGCGTGGTGCGCGAGGCCGGTGCCGACAACGCCGTGCTCACGCTGCAGGCCTTCGAGGCGCTGAAGTCGGTTGCCAACGGCCAGGCCACGAAGCTGATCATCCCCAGCGAGATCCAGGGCATGGCGGGTCTAGCTGCAAGCTTGAAGGAAATCGTCGTGGACGATAAGCCCGCAACGCGGTGATCTTGCAATGGGTCAATCGCTTAGCGTATTCGTGACACCGTGAACCGCAGAGCGCATGGACAACAGGTATATAGTGGATTCCATGCAAGAGAGACCTGAAGACAATCGAACCAGACAACTCGCGAGGCAACGCAATTTGCGACGCAACGCACCCAAAGTGGCGCCGTTTGCATTCATTTTGTCGTTCGGCGTAGTAAGCATGTTCATGGACGTTGTGTACGAGGCGGCGCTTTCGGTGCAAGGCCCGTTGCTGCTGAGCTTGGGCGCGAGTGCCTTGATCGTTGGCGTAGTATCGGGTTTGGGCGAGGCCACCGCACTGGTGGGCCGTCTGTTTTCGGGACCTCTGGCCGATAAGACCGGACGATATTGGACTTTTGCCATTTTGGGCTATGCTGCCACCGCTGTGGCTGTGCCCGCGATGGGCTTTGCCGGCAGCGTTGTTGGAGTGAGCGTGCTGGTGGTGTTCGAACGTTTTGGCAAAAGCTTGCGCACGCCTAGCCGAGATGCGATGCTTTCGCATGCTTCTGTCGCGGTCGGACGGGGCAAGGGCTTTGCAATCCATGAGATGATGGATCAAATAGGCGCCATCTCTGGCCCGCTGATCGTCGCGGCAGTTCTCTCGGCCACCGGCAACGATTACCGTATGGCACTGGGGTTCATGGTTATTCCGGGTGCAATTGCAATTGCAATTTTGCTGACGCTTCGCTGGAAAACGCCGAAGCCCGAGCTTTACGAGGAGCAATCGGGACAAGCCGCCAAGCTTGACGATGCCACGGCATCCGCAGCGAGCAAACGTCCGACCCTGAAGCAACTTGCCAAAAGCTTGCCCAAGAAGTACTGGATGTACTCGCTTGCCTGCGGTACCGTCCTGGCGGGTGTGGCTACGTTCGGAATCCTTTCGTATCACATGGTTAACACGGGCTTTATAGCGGAGGCGTTCGTGCCCGTGCTCTATGCGGTCGCCATGGCACTCGACGCGGTGTTTGCACTGATCACGGGTATGCTCTACGACAGAGTTGGCTCCAAAGCCCTGCGCGTGCTGCCTGTCGTTTGCGCATGTATCCCGGTTTTTGCCTACATGGATAGCCTGGCAGGCATACTAGCTGGCGTAGTGCTGTGGGGTGCGAGCCTGGGAATCCAGGAGTCTACGATGCGCGCCGCAATAGGCGACATGGTGCCTTCGCATAGCCGCGCTAGCGCCTATGGCATGTTCAGCGTGTTTGTGGGCGTTGGCGGTCTCGTTGGCGGCGTGGTTTCGGGTGCGTTGTATACAGTGTGCGTTCCGGCGCTCATCGTGTATGCGATTTGCGTCGAGATCGCGGCAATGGCGCTCATTTTCCACTGCACGCAGTAGCTGCCTTCAAAGTTGTAGGCATAAAACCTGCCGCTTGCTGCTAGAATGCCCATGGCGCTTCTGCGCGGCAGCGCGGGTGCGCGAACATCTGCCCACCGAGTGAAAGCCGGCAGCCAACATGGCAAGCGAAACACAGCCAAGCAGCGAACCCGAGTTCAAACCCTACATTCCGGCCGAGAAAGTCACCCCGGAGCTCACCATCACGTCCATCGTGGTGGGCGTGCTGCTGGCGGTGGTGTTCGGCGCGGCCAACGCCTACCTCGGCTTGCGCGTGGGCATGACGGTGTCGGCCTCCATCCCAGCAGCCGTGATCTCCATGGGAGTGATCAGGCTGCTCCTGCGCCGCAACAACATCCTCGAGAACAACATCTCGCAGACCATCGGCTCTGCCGGCGAATCGCTGGCAGCGGGCGCGATCTTCACCCTTCCGGCGCTGTTCATCTGGGCTAGCGAAGGTCGATGCGATACCCCGGGAATTCTCGAGATCACCGTGATTGCGATCTGCGGCGGCGTGCTGGGCGTGCTGTTCATGATTCCGCTGCGCAACGCGCTCATCGTGAAGGAGCATGCGACCCTGCCATACCCCGAGGGCGCGGCCTGCGCCGACGTGCTCATGGCGGGCGAGAAGGGTGGCTCGCAGGCCAGCGCCGTGGTAGCTGGAATCGGCATCTCGGCGGTGCTGAAGTTCATCGTGGACGGACTGCACCTCGTGGCATCCGACGTGACGGTGACCCTTTCCAACTTCAAGGCCGAGTACAGCATGGGAGCCTACCCCGCGCTGCTGGGCGTGGGCTACATCGTGGGGCACAAGGTCTCGCTGGTGCTGTTCGCCGGCTCGATCGTGAGCTGGCTGGTGCTCATCCCGCTCATCTGCTTCTTCGGCGGCAACCAGGTGGTTGCTCCCGGCACCGACCCCATCTCGCAGCTCTATCTGGATGGCGGGGCGACCGCCATCTGGTCCAACTACGTGCGCTATATCGGCGCGGGCGCCATCGTGACTGGCGGCATCATCTCGCTCATCAAGACGCTGCCCGTGATCGTGAACACCTTCAAGGACTCCATTGCCAACTTCAAGACCGGCGGGGGCAAGGGCACCGCGCGCACGTCGCAGGACTTCTCCATCAAGTTCGTGCTCATCGGATCGCTGGCGGTGATCCTGGTGCTGTGGCTCATCCCGTTCAGCCCGGTCGGGCTGGTGGGAGCGATTCTCATCGCCGTGTTCGGCTTCTTCTTTGCCACCGTGTCATCGCGCATGGTGGGCCTCGTGGGCGCGTCCAACAACCCCGTCTCGGGCATGGCCATCGCCACGCTGCTCATCTCCACCGTCCTGCTCAAGCTCACCGGCAACGGGGGCATGAGCGGCATGCAGACCGCCATCATCATCGCCTCGGTGGTGAGCATCGTGGCGGCCATGGCGGGCGACACGTCGCAGGACCTCAAGACCGGCTACCTGCTGGGCGCCACTCCCAAGAAGCAGCAGATCGGCCTGTTCATCGGCTCGCTGGCCACGGCGCTGGCACTCGGCGGCATCCTCTACCTGCTCAACTCGGCTTGGAGCTTCGGTTCCGAGGCCGTGCCCGCCCCGCAGGCCACGCTCATGAAGACCATCGTCGAAGGCGTGATGGACGGCAACCTGCCCTGGAACCTGGTGTTCATCGGCGTGTTTCTGGCCATCGCGCTCGAGATCGCGCACGTGCCCGTGATGTCGTTCGCCATCGGCGTGTACCTGCCGGTCTCGACGACCGCCACGATCATGCTCGGCGGTGCCATCCGCTGGATCGTGGATCGCAAGCGCAAGGGCAGCGAAACGCTTCGCGAAGAGCAGAGCCGCAAGGGCACGCTGTTCAGCGCCGGACTGATTGCGGGCGAGGGCCTGATGGGCATCGTGCTGGCCGTGTTTGCGATTGCCAACGCCAGCGGAGTGATCGATATGAGCGGCGTGCTGGACATCGGAAACGTCGGACCCCTGATCGTGATTGCGATAATGGTGCTGTGCCTGCTCAAGTTCACCATTTGGTCGAAGCCGGATGCGGGCGATGGTGGTGAAGATGAAGAAAAGGCAGCAGCAAGCGCAGAGTAACTACCTCGACCTGGTGCCACGCCGCGCCGAAGGTGTGCAGTGGCACGTCGAGGATGCGGAGGCAGGCGAGGCCGCAGGTTCGACCGCGGGTGCGGGCGAGTGTGAGGCCGCGGCATCTGCGGACGCCGGCATCGTGGTGCTCGACATCGAGAACAAGGGTGCGTTCAACAAGGTGGCCCAGACGCTTTTCGGCAAGCCCCGCATCACGCATGTGCATCTCGACACGTTTGGCTCCTTCGTGTGGAGTCAGATCGACGGACAGCGCACGGTGGAATCCATCGCTGCGCTGGTGCACGACCGTTTCGGCGACGAGGCAGAGCCTCTCTACCCGCGCATCGCGAAGTACATGCAGATAGTGGAGAGCTACGGCTTCATCGAGCTGGTCTCGCAGAACCGCGAATCCTAAAGACTCAGCTATAGCGAATCCCCTGAGGTGCCCGCACGGGGCATATCCGAACGGCTCAGGTTGGCCTTCGGCCAAAAGTCGCCGTTCAGGCACACCCCGCATGGGCACCTAGCGAGTCTTCCAGGGTGCCCGCACGGGGTATACCTAAACGGCTCAGGCTTCGCTTCGCTGCAGAAGTCGCCATTTAGGCACACCCCGCACGGGCACCTGGAGAATCCTCCAAATTGTGCGGGTGTTCAAATCCTACAAATCCAGCTCCAGCAGGTTCTGGATCGCGCGAATGTAGACCTTCACCGCTTCCTTCATGTCGGACTCGCGCACGGCCTCGTTGGGTCCGTGCATGCCGCCTACCCACGGCTCCTCTGCCTGCCAGCTCTTCTCCATGCCGAAGCTCACGGCCTTCGAGAAATGCCTCGCATACGTGCCGCCGCCGATGGTGAAGGGTTCGTGCTCATCGCCGGTGACCTCCTTGTACGCGCTCATGAGCACCTCGATTTCGGGGCCGTCGGGGTTCATGAGGAAGGGCTTCATGCAGTTGGTGACCTGCAGGCTAGCCCCGAATCGTCCGGCCAGCTCGGCAAGGGTGCTCTCCAGGGCCTCGGCGGTGGTGCTGGTGGGGAAGCGGATGTCCAACGTTTGGGTGAAGCACCCGCCGCGCAGCTCCGCGACTCCTGCCACCATGGTGAGCGAGCCGAAGCTCTCGTCGCTGGTGGCCAGCCCCACGGTGTCGCCCCGCCAGCTGTCGCTGATCTGCGCGACCAGCTCCAGGAACGGGCGTTCACTGGCAGCTGCCAGCGAGTTGTCCAGCACGTAGTGCGCAAGCATGTTGATGGCACTCACTCCGCCCTCGGGCAGGCTGGCGTGCGCGCTCTTGCCATGCACCTCGATGTAGAGCATGCGCTCGTCGCCAGTGTTGCCATCGCGCAGCTTGACGTTGATGCCCTCGACGGTTGCAAGCGAGCTTTCGTCGAAGTCACCCGGCACCCTCACCAGCGCGCGGGCCAAGCCCGGCACGGCGTTGGGCACCGTGCCGCCTTCCCACTCCACGATGTTGCCATCTTCGATGCACGCCGATTCCAAGCGCGCCTGCCACATGCCCTTCTCGCCGTAGATGAGTGGCCAGTTGGAATCGGGGGTGAACAGGAAAGCCGGGTCGTCGCAATGCTTGTGGTAAACGTCGAGGTCGCCCATGCCGGTTTCCTCGTTGGCGCCCAGAATGGCGCGCAACGTGTAGCGGGGTGCGTCGTCGCAGCTTGCCGCGCAGTAGGCCATCGCGTACATCGCGCAAAGCAGCGGTGCCTTGTCGTCGATGGTGCCGCGGCCCACGAGGTACTCGCCCTTGCGGGTGAGCGCGAACGGCTCGAAATCCCACCCGGGACCCGCCGGTACCACGTCGGTGTGGCCGATCACAGCGATCTGCTTGCTGCTAGCGCCCTCTATGTCGGCGTACGCGATGGCACCCTCTAGATTGGTAGCGCGAAAGCCCAAGTGCTCGGCGATCTGCATGGCCTTCTCGAGCGCCCTCCAAGGGCCTTCTCCCCAGGGTTTGCCCGGTGCCGCGCTGCCCTTGTCCTCCACGCTGTCGATGCTTACGAGAGACTCGAGGTCGGCCAGGAACTCGCTCCAATGCGCGTCGACCCACTTCTCGATTGCCTCGATTGATTTCGCGTCGTTGCGCTGCGTGTCTGCCATATCCTCTAATCTCCTTAAACTAGAAACCCCACATGCGAACTTCGGTCTGAAGCTCCACTCCGGCCATGTCCAGCACGGCTTTCTGCACGTCGTGGATTACGCCCAGCACGTCGGCGGCCGTCGCGGTGCCGGTGTTGACCACGAAGCCGCAGTGCTTATGCGAAACCTGCGCTCCGCCCACGGTGTGGCCGCGCATTCCGGCATCGTCGATGAGCTTGCCCGCGAAGTAGCCCTCCGGACGCTTGAAGGT
>CAVFRF010000088.1:0-14396 GCA_963624975.1 Bacteroidaceae bacterium | reverse complement strand
ATTCATAGTGGTGGCCGCTGCGGCGGTCGTGGGCTTCTTCGTGGTGCGCGCCATGCTGTCGGGCAGGGGCGACCTCAAGGTGGAGAAGAGCCTCGAGCTTTCCGAGAAGGTGAAGGAGCCGAAGGGCGGAGGGCACACGAGGCACGTGTCGACGCGCGAGACCAAGCGCCCCCAGCCCATCAAGCGCATCAACCTGTTCGGCGGCGCCGTGATAGCGGTGTTGGGCGTGCTGGCGGCCAAGGTGTGGTCGCTGCAGATCTTGAGCGGGGCAAGCTACTCCAGCGAGGCCGAAAGCAACATGACGGCAACGTCGTCGGTGGCGGCCAAGCGCGGCAGGATACTCGACCGCAACGGCAACGAGATGATAGTGAACCGAGGGTCGCGCACCGTGGTGGGCGACTCCACCGTGGCCGACAACGACAAGGTGGTGCATCGCCTGTCGCTGGTGCTGGGCATTCCCAAGCAGGCCATCCGCGCTCGTCTCATGGACGAGACTTCGGGCCGCCAGGGCGACCGCACCGTGGCAAGCGACGTGTCGATGCGCGCCATCTCCTACATCGTGGAGAACCCCACCGTGTTTCCCGGAGTGTCGGTGGAAACCAAGACCACCCGCTACTACCCCTACGGCACCGTGGGCGCGCACGTGCTGGGCTACACCGGCACCATTTCGGAAGAAGAGCTGAAGAGCCAGGCCGACGGCTCGTCCTACGAGTCGGGAGACGTGGTGGGCAAGGCCGGCGCCGAGGGCGCGTTCGAGCGGCTGCTCCAGGGTACCAAGGGCACCAAGACCTACAGGGTCAACTCCAACGGCGACTCGCTGGGCGTGCTGAGCGAGGTGGAGCCCGACGACGGCAACGACGTGAAGCTCACCATCGACCTGGGCGCGCAGCAGGTGGCCGAGACAGCGCTGCAAGCTGCGTTCGAGCATGCTCAGGGCGCGGGCCACGAGAACGGCACGCGAGGCGCGATCATCGCCATGGACGTGAACACCGGCGGCATCGTGGCCATGGCCAGCGGCCCCAGCTACGACCCCAACAGCTTTACCGGCGGCATCTCGGCCGACCTGTGGGATTCGCTCAACAACGACGACTCGGGCTACCCCATGACCAACCGCGCGATCGCCGGCCAGTACCCCGCGGCCTCCACCTACAAGGCGTTCACCGGGCTTGCCGGCCTCACCTACGGCCTCGTGGACGACAAGACCGAGTACGACTGCCAGGGCACGTGGACCGGCATGGGCTCGCAGTACCCCAAGAAGTGCTGGCTGCTGAGCGGTCACGGCTACCTCGACATCTACCGCGCCATCGCCGACTCGTGCGACGTGTACTTCTACGAGGTGGCCAAGAGCTTCTACGAACTCAACGACACCAACCCCGACGCGCTGCAGGACTACCTGCGCTCGTGGGGCTTCGGCTCGGTGACGGGCATCGACATCTCGGGCGAGACCGAGGGGCGCGTGCCTGATGCGGAGTGGAAGAAGTCGTACTTCTGGGAGACCCCCGAAGACGCGCAGTGGGTGCCCGGCGACCTGGCCAACATGGTGATCGGCCAGGGCGACGTGCTGGTAACGCCGCTGCAGATGTGCACCGCCTACGCCGGCATCGCCACGGGCAAGATGTACAAGCCGCACGTGCTGTACCAGGTGCTCAACCACGACGGGCAGGTCGTGATCGGCGAGAAGGTCGAGGACAGCAGCTACAAGCCCCAGGTTTCGGAGGAGCACCTCAAGGTGATGCGCGAGGCGCTGCACATGGTGGTAACCGACGGCGGTGCCACCTCGGTGTTCTCGGGCTTCCCGTTCGAGGTGGCCGCCAAGTCGGGCACCGGCGAGACGGGCAGCTCCGAGCGAGACGACTACGCGTGGTTCTGCGCCTACGGCCCCTACGAGAATCCGAAGTACTCCGTGGCTTGCGTGATCGAGCAGGGCGGCGGCGGTAGCGCGATCGCGGGACCTCCGGTGCGCACGCTTCTGGCCAAGCTGCTGGGAGCCGAGGAAGAGGGAACGGTCTCGGTGGCCGAGACCGGCGAGCGCTAGCGGATGCGACGGGCGCGCGCGGGCGGGTCGCAGCGGGCGAGTCATGCGGAGACGAGAAGGCAGGTGAGATAGATGGACATAGTGCCCCAGATGGAAAAGCCGAAGCCGGAGGGTTCCCGCAAGGTGGGAAGCTTCTTCTACGGCGCCAATCTTCCATTCTTCGTGACCCTCGCGGTGCTGGTGCTGTTCGGCCTTCTCGTGGTGGGATTCGTGATCAAAGACAGCGACGAGTACACGCTATCGCGCCAGATCGTGGGCATCACGCTGGGCCTCGTGATCATGGTCGTGATGTGGAAGCTCGACTACAACATGTTCTCGCAGATGATGGTGCCGCTGCTCGTCATCGACATCATCCTCATAATGAGCCCTCACCTGCCGATCATCGGCTACTCTGCCGGCGGCGCAACGTCGTGGGTAAAGATCGGAATCCGATTCCAGCCAGGCGAGATAGCCAAGGTGGTGTCGATCCTGCTCATGGCGTCGATGGTGGCGCGCTACCACGGCCGTCTCGACGACCCGCACGAGTACGTGAAGTGCCTCGCCGTGATGATGGTGCCGTTCGTGTGCATCATGACGCAGCCCGACCTGGGCACGGGCATCGTGCTGCTCACCATCGGCATGACCGTGATCTTCGAGGGCGGAGCCGACCGGCGCCTCCTGCTCATAACCATAGGAGTGCTGGTAGGACTGGTGGTGGTCGCGATCGTGGCCGACCCCATCCTCGACAGCATCGCCGGCACCGACGTTTTCCTGAAGGAGTACCAGAAGAACAGGCTGCTGGTGTTCTTGAACGAGGACCTCGACCCCACGGGCGCGGGCTACAACCTCAAGCAGGCCAAGATCGCCATCGGTTCGGGCGGCCTTTTCGGCAAGGGCCTGGGCAACGCCACGCAGTCGGCGCTGGGCTTCCTGCCCGAGGCTCCCACCGACTTCGTGTTCTGCACGGTGGCCGAGCAGCTGGGCTTCGTGGGCGTGCTGGCCCTGCTGGCGCTGTACGCGTTCCTGTTCCACTTCACCCTGCAGATGGCCCGCAACACCACCAGCGATTTCGGCCGTCTCATCATCATGGGCGTGTGCGGCATGTGGCTCTTCCAGATTCTCGAGAACATCGGCATGACCTGCGGCCTCATGCCCATCACGGGCATCCCGCTGCCGTTCATTAGCTATGGCTCGTCGTTCATGCTGGTGAACTTCGCGTGCGTGGGGCTGATCATGTCGGTTTGGTCGCGCGAGCGCGGCTCCGGCAGGCCGAAGTTCGAGTAGCCGCTGGGCCGCCGCGGCGCGCGGGCGAGGTGCGGGCGCGGCCGCCGCGTTGCGGACGCTGGCATGCGCGAGATGCACGCGGGCTGCGAGCCGGGCGCGGGCTATAATGTTCGAAACACTGGCATGCGTGCGCCGAGACCGGCGCGCGCTGTATGGCGACTATTAGGGAGAGGATGCACACAATGGCTGCGTTCAACCTCGATTCGATAGTGGATTCGGTGCTGAGCATCGACGACACGGCGGACCTCCATCGCGAGACGCTCATCCAGATTGCAGTGGACGAGAGCGTGAACGTGGATCTGGTGGAGCTGGCGCGTGCGGCGCTGGCCCCGAGCACCGACAACATCGCCCTCGCGATCGGCTCGTTCTACGACGACATGGCGAAGGTGGACCCCGATGCCGACCTGCTGATCGTGCTGGCCAACAACTCGATGTGGGTGGGCGCTACGGCGGCCGTGGCCGAGGCCTCCGAGGTCGCATGCGTGGTGCTGGCGCAAAACGTTGCGTCCGTGGTGCAGAACGCCGAGACCACCGGTTTCCCGCTCGACCCCGACAACATCATCGCCAAGCAGCTGCTGGCGCAGGAGAAGGTTCCGGGCGGCGACCTCATCGATGCCGCTCTGGCCGCATGCACCGAGGTGGCGTCCGAGGCCTTCGACATCGCCACCAAGACGATTCCGCAGCGCGTGGCAGGGGTTACCCTCACCAACCTCGAGCTGGAGCTGGAGCCTCCGCGCTTCGGCAGCCAGCCGGTAGACGACGAGGCTGTCTTCGACGCGCTGGGCGACTGGGTCATGCGCAACTGCCCCGAGTTCCGCGACGCGTTCGCCACGGCCTTCGACTTCGCCAAGCCCGCTCAGATCCGCCAGATCGCCAAGCGCACCGCATACGAGAACGCGGTGACGGGCGCGATTTTCTTCACCCCCGGCGCCGACTTTCCGGTAATGACGCTCAACCAGCTCAAGATGCTTGTCGAGATCGGCCGTGCATACGGCATCGCTCCCGACAAGCAGACGGTGCCCGAGGCCGCCGTGGTGGTGGCCAGCGCCTTCGCGTCGCGCACTTTCACGCGCATGCTGTGCAGGGCGTTTCCGCTGCTGAGCTGGTTTATCAAGATCGGGGTGGGCTACGTGGTCACCATGGTGATGGGCTATCTGCTCGACTCCTACATGCAGGCCGGGCGCGTGTTTCCCATCGACCGTGTGGGCAAGCTCGAGCTGAACACCGACCAGCTTCCCACGGGCAGGGGAGTGGTGGCGCAAATTGACTAGAGCCGCAGAGAGCTGCGTTTGGGAGCAGATGGAGCCGTTGCTCCTGCAGTGCGACAAGCCCACCCGCTACATCGACAGCGAATTCGGGGCGGTGCACGACCGCGAGGCGCGCTATCGTTTCACGCTCGTGTACCCCGACACCTACGAGGTGGGGCTTCCCAACCAGGGGCATTCGATTCTCTACCGCATCATCAACTCGATCGACGGTGCCTGTGCCGAGCGCTCGTACGTGCCGTGGACCGACATGAGCGCGCTCATGCGCGAGCGCGGCGTGCCGCTGTACTCGATGGAGTCGTTCGAGCCGCTGAGCTGCTCGCAGGTCGTGGGCTTTACGCTGCAGCACGAGCTTTGCTACACCAACGTGCTGGAGGCGCTGGACCTGGCTGGCATTCCGTTTCTGGCCTCCGAGCGGGGAGAAGACTGCCCGCTCGTGGTGGCCGGCGGGCCTGTGGCCTACAACCCCGAGCCTATGGCCGAGGTGTTCGACGCCGTGATGATCGGCGAGGGCGAGCAGGTGATCGTGGAGTTCGTGCAAACGCACATGCGCATGTTGGACGAGGGCGCGACCCGCGAGCAGATCGTGCGCGAGCTGGCGCGGATCGACGGCGTGTACGTGCCGTCGCTGTACCGCGAGGTGCCGGCGGGCGCGGGTGCGACCGAGACTGCGAGCGCGGGCTACACGGTGCTCGAGCCGGTGGAGAGCTGGGTGCCCGCCGTGGTGGAGAAGCGCGTGCTCTCCGACTTCGACGCGATGTCGCCGCAGGCTCTGCCCATCGTGCCCTTCGGCGAGCTGGTGCACGACCGCCTGGCCGTCGAGATACTGCGCGGATGCTCGCGCGGCTGCCGCTTCTGCCAGGCAGGCATGACCTACCGCCCGGTGCGAGAGCGCGATGCCAACTCGGTGGTGTCGTCGGCCCTGTCGGGGCTTGCCGCCACGGGCTACGACGAGGTGTCGCTCACCTCTCTCTCCTCCACCGACCACTCGCAGATCGAGCAGATCCTGCGCCGTCTCGACGCGGCGGTCGACGGTAAGGGCATCTCGGTGTCGCTGCCGTCGCAGCGCCTGGACGGCTTCGGAGTCGAGATGGCCCACCTGGCCGCCGGCAGCAAGAAGGGCGGCCTCACCTTCGCCCCCGAGGCCGGCACGCAGCGCATGCGCGACATCATCAACAAGAACGTGACCGAGCAGAACCTCTTCGACGCCATCGCCGCGGCATTCGACGCGGGCTGGCGCAGGCTCAAGCTCTACTTCATGATCGGCCTGCCCTACGAGACCGACGACGACGTGCTGGGCATCGCCGACCTGTGCAACCGCGCATACCGCTTCGCCAAAGATTGCGTGCCCGAGAAGGAGCGCGGCAACGTGCGCCTCACTGCATCGGCTTCGATCTTCGTGCCCAAGCCGCAAACGCCGTTCCAATGGTGCGGGCAGGTTTCGATGGAGGAGGCCCAGCGCAAGGTCGACCTCATCCTGGGCGCCCACATGCACAAGGCCATCGTGTTCAACTGGCACGATCCGCGCTCGTCGCTCATCGAGGGCGCCTTCGCGCGAGGCGGCCGCGAGCTGCTGCCTGTTGTGATTGCCGCATGGCGCAAGGGCTGCCGCTTCGACGCGTGGCGTGAGGAATTCTCGCTCGAGAAGTGGGAAGAGGCCGCTTCCGAGCAGGGCGTGAGCCTGCAGGAGCTGGCCAGCCGCGAGTTCGAGGTAGGCGCCCCGCTGCCGTGGAGTCACATCTCGGCGGGCGTGAGCCAGCGATTCCTGGCCGCAGAGCTGGAGAAGGCGCAGCAGGGCACGACGACTCCCGATTGCACCTTCACGCACTGCACCGGCTGCGGCGTATGCCAGCAGCTGGGCGTAGACGTGGTGCTGGGCGGCGAGCGCCGCGCTTCGGCTGCGGACGACTCGCAGACGGGAGGCCACCATGAGTGAGCAAAGGTTTCGGCTCCGCATCCGCTATGCGAAGACCGGTCGTCTGCGCTACCTCTCGCATCTCGAGACCATGCGCTGCCTCGAGCGCAGCATCCGCCGCGCCGACCTGCCGTTTCTGGTAACGCAGGGGTTCTCCCCGCATATGCGCACGTCGTTCGGATGGGCACTGCCCGTGGGAGTGAGCAGCCAGTGCGAGTACATCGACGTGCTGGTGGGGGAGTTCGTCGAACCTGCCAACGTGATGGAGGCGCTTGCTGCGGCGATGCCGCCCGACATGCCCGTGAAAGACGCATACTACGTGGACCCCGCGGCCCGCGCGCTCGAGGAGGAGTTTCCGTTCTCGGTGTATGTTTGCGAGCTTGCGGCTGCTCCGGGGTCGGCTGCCGAAGGCGATGTTCTTGCCTGTGCGCAGACTGCGCTCGACGCTGTGCTCGCCCGCGGCAACATGGTGGTGCACCGCAAGAAGAAGGACAAGGTCGTCGAGTTCGACAAGCTCCTGGTGGGCACGCCCGAGCTATGCGCGAGTTCTGCAGGCGCATGCAAGATGCGGCTCGCTACCTTCACAGAGGGCAAGGGCTCGCTTAGACCCGACCTCTTCTGCGCCGAAGTCGTCGCAGCTTCGGGAGGCGAGCTGTCGGTCCGCTCGATCGAGCGGACTCTGCAGAGTTCTGAACGTCCTTAAGAGTTCTACTCGCAAATCTTCCTCGGGTGCGGGGTATACCAGAACGGCTCAGACTGGGCTTTCAGCCAGAAGTCGCCGTTGCGGCACACCCCGCGCAGGACCCCGATGAGTCCACAAGATTCTTCTTGGAACTCTCCCTGGCAGGCCCCGCGCGAGATGCATCAGAACGGCTCAGGCTGGGCTTTCAGCCAGAAGTCGCCGTTCCGACACATCTCGCACGGGGCGCCGGCAGCTCCTCATATCTACTCGCAGCTCTTATCTCGTTTGAGTGCTGCTAGACTATGTAGTGCCTATTTGGCAATCTCCGTACACCCCGATTTTCTTATGAAGGAGACACATCATGTTTTGCCCCAATTGCGGAAGCGACAACTCCGACGGCTCGGCGTTCTGCCAGAACTGCGGCGCCGCTATGGCACCTGCGACTGCTGCTGCACCGCAGGGCGCGCCCGTGAACACGACGCCATATCCGCAGAATGCGAGCAACCCCTACGGCCAGGGCGTTCCGGGCCAGCAGCCTTATGTCCAGGGCACCCCCTACCCGCAGCAGATGAGCCAGACCGACACCAACCTTAGGATGGCGGCTTTCATCTTCAACCTGATTTCTACCATCATTGGCGCGTTTGCGATTATCCCGCTTGCTTGGATGATACCCATGACGGTTCACAGCTGGGGCATCTACAAGGGCACCAAGGACAACACGGTGTGCTTCGGCGTCTGCACGCTGCTGTTCGTAAGTCTGGTTGGCGGAATCCTGCTGCTCTGCTCCAAGAAGGAACGTTAGCTCGAAACTCTCCCTGGCAGGCCCCGCGCGAGATGCATCAGAACGGCTCAGGCTGGGCTTTCAGCCAGAAGTCGCCGTTCCGATACACCTCGCACGGGGCGCCGGCATCTCTGCGAGATGTGCCGCAAGATTGCTCTTCATCGAATTTACGAAAAACGCAAATCTGTAGAATCGTGTGACAAATTTGCGGCTAGTGCAAGTTTTATATAATCTTTAAACCATTCAAATTCATGAAATCCCGTAGCTTTCCCCTATCTGGAAGCAAAGAAGGTCAAAATTACCAATATTTGAGTACTTTTTTGCTTTAGACCTAGTCACTTGGCTCTGTGAAAAGCTCGCGCGTCCGCAGAATTTGCAACAGACGCAAATTTGCAACGCAAAAGGGCCAAATTCCTCTTCAAAATTTGCGACAGACGCAATTTTGCAGCATCGGCCTTCGTTGTTCGAAATTCTAAGAACTTGAATCGGTGGCGCCGGCACTGCTCGCACCGTACTTCTCGCAGTAATCCTCCACCGCGAATACCATCGACAGCTCCAGGCGCTGGCGGGAGTCGTCTAGGTCGATGCCGCCCACCTCGTTGATGCGGCGCAGACGGTACAGGCATGTGTTGCGGTGGATGAAGAGCCGCCGCGACGTCTCGGCGATGTTGCCGCCGCACTCCAGGTACGCTTGCAGCAGCGGCACCAGGTTGTTCTCGTGGGTTTCGTCGTAGGCGCGCAGCCTTCGCAGCCCGCGCGGCGCCAGCGCTTCGGGAGTGCCCCGGCGCACGATGCGCTCGCACATGTCGTCGAGCATGTAGCTGTCGTACATGTAGAACCACGACGTGGGATCCATTGCGCTTCCCATCTTGAGCGCGCAGTCGGCCTGTCCGTAGTAGTCGTAGATGTCTTTGAGGTCGTCGAACGGCAGGCTTATCCCGCCTATCAGGAAGTTGTCGCGCAGGATCGGCAGCGCGTACTCCATGAACTGGCTCTGGCTGCGCTCCGATTTGGTGAGGTTGACGATGCACACCAGCCTCTCCTCGAACATGCTCACATGCGTGTTGGGAAGCTGCTGGATCAGGCCGTTGGCGATGGCGCTGAGCGTCTGCACGTCGCGGGCGAAGGCCTGCGAGGTGAGCACGGTCAGGAAGTAGTGGTCGAAAACGTCCCAGCCCATGGAGGCCAGCTCCGCTCGAATCTCGGTCTCGTCTACCAGCTTGTGCTGGAGCAGCTTGCGCAGCACCTCGCTCAGGTTGCTGCCCGGCGTGCTGTTCATCGGGGCGTTGAGCAGGATGGCCTTGCCCAGCATGTCGCCCAGCACCTTGATGATCGCATAGTCGCGGCTAGTGAACTCGTGCTGCATGCCGTCGAACACCAGGCGGCCGAACTTGTGGTCGTCGGGACCGATGTTGTAGCACAGCGACGGGTAGCCGTACTTGCCGCCGGGGTAGATCACGGGGTCGGCGTTCTCGGCCACCAGCGCCCATGCCGGGTCGGAGATGGCATCGTTGATCACGTCGAGCGAGGGAAACGCGTTCTCCTCGAGCAGCTCGCCCGAACCCGTGTAGGACCTGCAGTACTCCTCGTAGCTCTGCTTGGACTCGGCGCGCAGCGAGTCGGCGTTGTGGAAGATGCACTTGAAGCCGTGCAGCGAGCACAGCATCGGGTTGCGCACGATGTCCTGCGACACGACGGCGATCTGCCTCAGCGGTAGCTTGTCCTGGATGATCTGCCGCACCTCGCTTTCCCAACGATAGTAGCGGTAGAAGATGCGCTGCAGCCGCTCGACCACGTCTTGGGGCGAGGTCTCGGGCGGAAGCTGCAGCAGGTTGATGCTGTCGTTGCGCAGCTGCGCCGGAGCCTCTCCGATGCAGATGATGTTGAGCGAGCCTTGCGCAGAGTTGCCTGCGTTGCCGCTGCCGCCGCCGCTTGTGTTGCCACTTCCGGTGGCGGAGCGCCCCGAGGCAGATGCGTGCTTGGCTGCCTGCGCGGAAATCTCCTCGGCCAGCGCGATGTATGCCGGGCCGATCTCCAGCTGCATGCCCTCCCGGTAGCGCAGCGGGTAGGTGCATCCCAGCGTGTACACGTCGTCGGCGTAGAACCCCTCCGACTCGAGCGGCGCAAGCTCCTCGGCGATGATGCGAAGATTGAGATTCACGCAGACCTCCTATATCCGTCTGTCCAACATGCTGCGAGCAAAAATGCGTATGTATAAAATATACATACCCGACGCGGACTTTTTATACACTATAGATTCTTACGTTCTTGGTGTCCACCTCCTAGAATCTAAGTTGTTCGAACAGCATATCCCGAGTTAACTGCATAAACAGCGAGTGTCCCAAGGCAAAACAGGTGTGCCTTGGGTCTGGGTAGCTTTTGCCTTGAAAGAGCTGCGAGCCAATTCGAAGTATTTTAGAGTTGGTAAACAGCACAACAGCAAAACAAGATTCGAGGCAACAAGTTGCACGACAACCAGACGAAGCCCGCTGTTGGAGAAGGGGAGAGGCGACGTGCGACGAGACCTGACGGCGTGCGGCGGCCCCAACCTTCGCAACTCGGCGCCGATGCTGCTCGCAAGAACGAGAGTTTGCAAATGGAGGCAAGAAGACAAAGGAGGAGGCTCCATGAAACTCGAAATGTCGAAGACGAAGCGCGTGCTTTGCCTCATCGCGATCATGTTCACAAGCGTGGCCGTGATGGTCGACCTGGCCATCATCCCCATCATCTCCGACCTGTACAAGAACTTCGGAGACCAGATGAACCTGGTGAACTTCATCGTGTCGGGACCCCAGATCATCATCGTGCTGGCATCGGTGCTCACCACGCTGCTGATGCGCAAGGTCAACAAGAAGACGCTGCTCATCGTTAGCGGCGTGATCTTTACCGTCGGTGCCGTGGGCGGCATCGCGGTCGTCGACCCCACCTACATCGCGGCCATGCGCGCGCTCGTGGGACTCGGCGCCGGCGTGCTCAACGTGGTTGCCGTGTCGATGATCGCCGACCTCTACGAAGACGGCCAGACCCGCGCCAAGATCACCGGATACTACAACGCCGCCCTGAGCCTCGTGGGCATGGTGTTCAGCTACGCCGGTGGCTGGATGGCCGTGGCCTTTGGCTGGACCTCGGTGTGGAACATCTACTGGCTGGCAATCCCCATGCTGGTGTTCATCATCCTGTTCGTTCCCAGCATCAAGCCTGCCGGCGCCGACGACGAGGCCAGCGCGCAGACTGCCAAGGCGGCCACCAAGGAGTCGCTGGGCTGGCGCTTCTGGGTCATGGAGATCTGCTGGTTCGTGCTCAACGTGGTGTTCGGCGCCACCGTGCTGTACTTCCTGTCGTCCTATATCACCGAGAACGCGCTGGGCGACGCATCGTTCTCCGGTACCGCAGCCGCCGTCAAGTCGATCGTGGGCTTCCTCATCTGCTTCGCATACGGCTGGATTTCGGGCAAGCTGGGCCGTCAGACCAACACCGTTTCGTGCCTCATCGCAGCAGTATGCATGATCGTGCTGGTGATCTGGCCCTCGCAGTTCAACGTGCTGGTGCTCATGACGCTGGCCGGATGCTGCTACAAGATCTCGTTCTCCTACGCGTACTCGCATGGCTTCGAGATCGTGCCCACCACCCGCACCGACGACGCAACCGCCATCACCACCGCCGTGTACGGCCTGGGTTCGTTCGTTTCGACCTACTACGCCACCTGGATCATGGGCGTGATGGGCACCGAGCTTGTGACCCCCACCTGGGTCGTCGCAGCCATCGCGATGGTTGGCATCGCCGTAGTGGAGTTCGCGGTGTCGCGTGTCGAGAAGAAGCAGGCTGCATAGCTTCGCCTAGCTGTAGGTTATAAATCGCAAGTAACAGGAGTTTCAAGAATGACCAGAGAAAAGATGAAGAGCACCGAGCGCATCCCCTTCTCCGAAAACGAGATGGAGGTTCTGGGCAAGCGCTTCGTGTTCGGCCAGGAGCTCGAGGTTCTCAACACCCCGATCACCCCTGCCGAGAACCTGTGGCGCTGCCTCACCGGCGACCAGCTGTGGCTGCCCTCCACCAACGACTACCACTACCTCTACCCGCAGTGCGTGCCCGACAACCCCGCCAAGGGCAACGTCTCCGACGCGAAGCTCTCTGCCGATGAGCTGGGCGGACGCGACATGTTCGGCATCCTGTGGGAGTACGAGCCCGAAATCGGCGGATCCACCGTGCGCCCCGGCAACCCCACGCTCGAGGATGCCGAGGAGTGGTACGACAAGATCGTGTTCCCCACCAGGGAAGTCATCGACTCCTGGGACTGGGAGGGCTGCAAGGCCAACTCCAACGAGGAAGTCGAGAAAGACTACTTCTGGCAGCCTGTGATCTGCACCGGGTTCTTCGAGCGCCTCATCTCCTTCATGGACTTCGAGGAGGCGGCCGTGGCCATCATCGACCCCGACCAGCAAGATGCCGTCAAGGACCTGTTCGACAAGCTCGCCGACCTCTACATCATGCTCATCGACAAGTACGTCGAGGTGTTCCCGGGCACGCTGGACTCGGTGTGCGTGCACGACGACTGGGGCCACCAGCGCGGACGCTTCTTCTCGCAGGAAGTGGTGGACGAGATGATCGTGCCGTATATGCGGAAGGTCAACGACCACATCCGCAGCCTCGACCTCGTACCCGAGGTGCACAGCTGCGGCAAGGTGGACGACTTCATCCCCAACTTCATGGCCGCGGGCTTCGAGATGCACGAGTGCCAGCCGGTGATGGACTTCGAGACGCTAGTGCCCAAGTACCCCGGATTCGTGATGCACGTGCCGCCGGAGGTGCCCGAAGCCGGTGCGTCCGACGACGAGCAGCGCGCTGCTGCCCGCGCCTTCGTCGACAAGGTGCTGGCATGGGAGAACCCCATCATCATCGAGCCGTACTACGCCGCCGCGCCCGTGACCAACGTGTACTGGGCCGAGATCTACCGCTACTCGCGCATCAGGCTCAACGAGAAGAAGGGGCTGTAGGAGAGGGCACTCGGAAAGTCGTCGAGATGCGTGGACTAGAATTGCGACAGGAGGAATCATCATGACGGAGAAGACCAAGAAGCGGTTATCGATGCTGGGCATAGTTGCGCTCATGCTCTCAAACTTCAGCTATATGGCCGACGTTGTGGTGATTCCCGCCTACGCCGACATCTTCACCAACTTTGCGGACGCTTCGGCGCTGGTGACCAACTTCATCGCATCGGGCTCGCAGATCGTGCTCATCGTGGGGTCGCTGTCGGCGCCGTTGCTCATGCGGCACTTCTCCAAGAAGACGATCATCGTCGTGGGGTTCGGCGCGTTCACCGTGGTGGCTACCTGCACCGGGCTGGTGAACGACGCGACCTACGTGGCGGTGATGCGCGGTATCACGGGGTTCTTCATGGGACTGGTGATGCCCACTGCCATGGCGCTGGTAATCGAGATATACCACGACGACGACAAGCTCCGCACCAAGTACATCGGATGGATCGATGGTTCGATGGCGGGTATCGGCGCGGTGATGATGGTGATCTCGGGCGCTCTGCTGATGTTCGGCTGGCAGACGATCTTCTTCGAGTACCTGCTCGGCGTGCCCATCTGGGTGCTGATGGTGATGTGCCTTCCGCACACGCCGCCCGAGAAGGCTCGCGACGAAGCGGCTGCTGGCGAGGGCGAGGGCGCTTCGGTGCCGGCTGCTTCTGCTGGCAGCGACGGCAAGGTCTTCAAGAAGTCGACGCTCGTGGCACTCTTCGTCTCGTTCGTGGCCTGCAACATCTTCTATGGCGCGATCATGTACGAGTACAGCATCTACCTGGCCGAGAACTTCGTGATTCCGTCGTACCTCAACGGAATGCTGGGCGCCATCAAGGGCGTGCTGGGTGCGGTGATGGGATTCTTCGTGTTCGCACCGCTGTTCGCCCGTGCCAAGCGCTTCACCATCACGGTGTGCTTCTGCGCCCAGGCCATCGCGTACTTCGGACTGATGCTGGTGTTCGACGGCACCCCGGGCCTCCTGTGGTTCATGGTGTGCTACAGCTTCATCGGCATCGCGTTCGGACTGTCGGTGCCCTTCTACTACAGCTACTCGGCGATGGTTTTCCCGCAGCGCAACATGTCGTTCGTCACGTCGCTGCTGAGCGTGGCGTTCGCGGTGGGGTCGTTCCTCAGCACCTACTTCGTGACGCTGGTGCAAACGCTCATAGGAGCGCAGACGTACACGCCGGTGATCCCCTACGTTGGAGCATGCTGCGTGATCGCTGCAGTGCTCACCGTGGTGGCCGGCTTGCGCGACCGCAACAGGCACGCGGCGTTCGCCTCGCTGCAGCCCGACGGCGATTCGAAGGAGAGCCTGCCGGAATAGCCGTGGCCCCGCACGGGGCACTTGCTGACACTCGCCGGGGGCGCCGCCGCGGGGTATATCGTACCGGCTCAGGCTTCGCTTCGCTGCAGAAGTCGCCGGTC
>CAVFRF010000087.1:0-5298 GCA_963624975.1 Bacteroidaceae bacterium | reverse complement strand
GCGGTGGCACCCCGGAAGAGTTTCTAGTCCTCCGCGCCCTCGTCGTCGGAGTCGACGGATTCCTCTGGCGGAGTCGGATTCATCGGGTGCGCCAGATCCGAGAACAGCGTCTTCATGTTGCGCGCGGGCAGCTCTTCCAGCTTCGTGACCTCGTCTTCGGTTTGCTCGACCATCTCGCGCAGCTGCTTCTCGTTGATGAAGTTGTCGGTGGCGTCGGCCACGGGGTCCACCGTGTCGCCGGGGTGTCCGTCGAACAGCGCGCCGTTTTCCGACACGAGCTGGCGGCCGGTGATGCTCTCGAAGAAATACACAAACAGGCACTTGATCACGGCCATCACCGGAATCGCCAAGATCATGCCCATGATGCCGCCGATCGAGCTGCCCACCACGATGGCGACCAGCGACACGCCAGGGTGCAAGTTGACCGTGGACGACATGACCTTTGGCGAAACGAACGTGCTGATGCCCCAGGGCACCACCATGCTCACGATCACCGCCACGAGCATCACCAATCCACCCGAGAAGAGCGACAGGAACGCGATGGCGATGGTGGAGATCACGGGGCCGACGTAGGGAATGATGGAGAAGAGGCCCGACATGATGCCGAGCACCAGCGGGTACGGCAGGCCCAGGATCCAGTAGGCTATGCCGCATATCACCGAGATGATGGCAGCCCCGATGAGCGTGCCCTTTATGTACCCGCCGATAACGCGGGAGAAGATGGTGCTGATGAGGATCACGTACCACTTGCTGGTGCGACCGCCCAGAACGTGCATCTCGTGGGTGATGGTCTCGTAGTCGATGAGTATCCAGAACGCCACGATGAAAGCGGTAAAGCCCATCACCAGCACGCCGGCAAACGACATGCCGGCCTGGTACACGCCGCCGATGATGCCGCCACCCGCGCTCTGGATGGATATGCTCTCGATGCCGTCTTTGAGCTGAGTGACTATCGACTGCACCATCGAGCTGTCGAGGATGTCGGGGTGCGCGGCCACGAAGGCGCTCCACCAGTCCGCGATGGCGTTCATGTAGTTGGGGAGCTGTTCGATCAGCTCGGCTATCTGCCCGAGGATCATTGGGAAGAAGCTCACCACCACGCCGACTATCGCGAGTGCCAGCAGCAAGACCAGCACGATCGACGACACTACACGCGGGATGCCCTTGCGCTCGAGCCATGCAACGGGGGACTTGAGTATGAACACAACGAGCGCCGCTGCCAGCACCGCCCATATGGCGGATGCCACGCTGTGCAGCACAGCCGCTGCTGCCACGACCAGAATGCCAATTCCTATGAGAAGCCAAACCATGCGCAGGTTGCCCACAAGGGCGCCTTCGCCGCCGCCTCGCCGTCTTGGCGCTATAAGCTTGCCCTTCATCGCCATGGCGGTGCTCCTCTCGCAAATGCGTCCTTGCCTCAAGTCGCAGCGGCAGACGCATGCATCAAAAAACAGCCCTCCCCGACACATGGGCATCGGGGAGGGTTCAAGCGTTCTCTATTCCTGGAAGAAACTCGAGTTGTCGAGCATCTCGTCAATCGCGCGGATGCGCTCTTCCTTCTTCTGCTCCTCGGTCTTCGGCTCGGAAGGCTCGTCGATGTCCATATCGTCGTCGATGCCGTGTCCGAAGACCGACTGCACGGCAGGCTTCTCGTCATCTTCCGCAGGTGCCTCGTCAACGAATATGGGCAAATCGTCTTCGACAGACTTTTCATCTGCCTCACCAGCAGCCTCTTCGGGAGCCTTGGGCTTGGCGTTGCGAACGGTCTCGCGAGCCTCGCGGGCCCACTCGGTCACGATGCGCGAAGCCTCGCTCACATCGCCCTCGCCCTCCGCCGCCTCGAGCGCTGCGGTATCGCCAGCTGCGATGGCATCCTTGACCTTCTTCTCGTTCTTCTTCTTGCCAAACACGCCCTTGAGCTTGTCGGCCGCCTCGTTGGCCAGGTTGGCCGGCGCATTGGCCACATCCGAGATCTTCTGCACGGCACCGCTGGCAGTGCCGGTGATGTTGGATGTGTCGTTCAGAATCTTGTCGATCTGCATCAGCTCGAGATTCACGGAATCCACGGTGAGCGATGCCCTCTCCATCAGCGGGTCGAGCCTGTCGATGGCGGGCTTGAGCGACTCGGTGATCTGCTCCACGTGGGCCAGCGTGGGCTCGACCCTCTCTGCCAGATCGTTGATAGTGCTGCGTGCGCTGCGCACGGTGAGTGCAGCCTCGATCACGAGCCAAACCAGAGCCGCGAGCGCTGCAACTCCCACCCACAGAAGAATCGTTAGTACCATCCCGTCCATAGGGACACTCCTTTCGCATGTACGCAATCGCGTCTACAGCAGACCCAAAGCTCGCGCAGGCTCATGGCGCGCGCATCGAGTCGCATTGTTTTGCCACACCACATTATGTGCCACTTGCCGCAAGAATGCGACATCAAAATAGCGAGTCGGCCCAAATGTCGTACGCAGCTTCTACGCTCCCGCGTCCTCGGGTTCTACAAGCTCCCATCGCGGTCTCGCGAGGCGGCTTCGGACCTGTAGGCTTCCCATCCGCGTTCGCCGGGATGGTAGAAGCACCCCTTCTCGAGACCGTCGGGCAGGTATTGCTGGTCCACCCACCCGGCATCGGCCAGGTGCGGATAGCTGTAGTGGCCGTACTTCTCCGAACCCGGGCGATGCCTGTCGCGCAGGTGGTTGGGCACGGCACGGGCGGGACCGTTGCGCACTTCGGCTAGAGCCGCATCGATCGCGGCCTCGGCGGCGTTGGACTTGGGAGCCAGCGCAAGATAGATGGCAGCCTGCGCCAGGTTGATACGGCATTCGGGGTAGCCTATCGACTCCGCCGACTTGAACGCCGCGGCAGCCACGCAGATGGCATCGGGATCGGCGTTGCCGATGTCCTCGCTTGCGCAGATCAAGATCCTGCGGGCGATGAACTTGGGGTCCTCTCCCCCGTCGATCATGCGGGCCAGCCAGTACACGGCCGCATCGGGGTCGCTGCCCCTCATCGACTTGATGAACGCGGAGATGATGTCGTAGTGCTCGTCGCCGTTCTTGTCGTACTTGAGCGAAGTGCGAGGCGATGCCTCCGTCACAGCAGCCACCGTGATCACCGGCACCGGCGAAGGCACCTCTATACCGGCTTGCCTCATCTCCTCCAGCTCGTCCTCGGTGATGCTCTTGCGAGCGCGCGCCACATCGGCCGCCAGGTCTAGCGTGGTGAGGGCGGCACGCGCGTCGCCACCGGCATTGAGCGAGATGGTCTCCACTGCATCGGGCGTGATGGCCAGCTTGGACGCAAGCCCTCGGTCGTCTTCGACCGCGCGGCGCACCAGCAACGCGATGTCGTCGCGCCTCAACGCGTTAAGTTCCACGATGCGCGAGCGCGAGAGCAGTGCCGAGTTGACCTCGAAGTACGGGTTCTCGGTGGTGGCGCCCACGAGAATGACCGTGCGGTCTTCCACCGCATGCAGCAGCGCGTCTTGTTGCGAGCGCGAGAAGCGGTGAATCTCGTCCACGAAGAGGATCGTCTTGCGCCCATACACAGTGAGGTTGGCCTTTGCCTCCTCGATCACGCGGCGCAAGTCGGACACTCCGCCGCTCACTGCGCTAACTTCCTTGAAGCTGGCTTTAGTCTCGTTGGCGATAATCCTGGCGATGGTGGTCTTGCCCGTGCCGGCCGGGCCGTACAGCACGATGGGCACCAGCGAATCGGTCTCGATGGCCTGGCGAAGCCAAGTGCCCTCGCCGACCACCTCGTCTTGCCCTACCACCTCGTCGAGAGTCTGCGGTCGCATCCTCACCGGTAGCGGCGGTTGCAAGTCGTCGTCTAGGCTCGAGTCGGCAAAGAGCGACCGTGGCATCTGGCACCTCTCCATCCAAGAAAGCAAGCTTTTCGGAGCCGCGGCTCTCATCCAACCACGCAACAGCTGGCATCCGCGCCGCAAAATCCCCTATATAGCAAAATTGTCCACGCCCCGAAAGGCCTGGACAACTTTGCCACCCCATCCCCGTCCGGAAGGATGAACCCACCTTCAAAAGGTGGGTACCCGCATCGCGATTCCAGCTTCCTCAGCTTGGTGGAGGATACCTGTCCTCTGGCCGACTCTAGGGTTCCCTATTCACGCATGTCGGTCCATCTATGTGCCGGATGCGAGAATGAGGCTGGCTTCATGATAGCATTTCGAACCGAATTGGGAACGACCGTTCGCAGATTGGCTTGCAAAGGTTTTGACCTGTACGCACGCCGATTGAGATTTTTCGTGGGTGCCGGTTTCAACCGGCACGGCCATCGAGGTTCGGCCATCGACAGGGTTCGACACAAGACGATTGCAAACGCGAGGAGGGCCCCGGGGCTTAAGTGCCCCGGGGCCCTCCCGTCATGCGTCATTTTTCGCGGTTAGGCAGCCGCACGTCGCAGGCGCTACCTCGCGTGCCTGCCGCGGGCCGCGGCATCGGCGGCGCGCCTGCGCCTGCCGGCTATGGCCACGGCGCCGATGCCCGCGCCCAGGGCGCAGGCCACGCCGACGAGCACGAAGCCCGCCGCGTCGCCGGTCTTGGCCATCTTGCCGCCCTTGCCGGACTGCGAGCTGCCGCCGGGCGTGTCGGACTGGCTCCACGCGGTCTGCACGATGGTGCCGCGCACGGACGCGTCGCGCGATGCCGCATCGGCGCCCTCGCCCTTCGATACCTTGAAGCTCACGGCGAAGGATCCGGCCGTTCCCGCCTCTGCGCCCTCGGCTCCCGCCACGGCGGGGCCGACCGAGGTCACCTCGAACTCGACCTTGCAGCCCTTCTGGTCGATGCCGGCGAGCTTCTGCTCGACCCAGGCCTTCACGGACTCCAGGTCGTTGGCCTCCTCCATCGGCACCGTCCAGTCCAGCGCCAGGATCGCGCCGGTCACGTCGGCCACGTCCTGGAGGTTGGCGTTCGAGAGCAGCTCGGAGTACTCGGCCTCGGCATCCGCCAGCGTCTGCGCCGACACTACGGCCGCCTTCTCGGCGTCGGTCAGCGCATCGTAGGCCTTGCGGGCCGCCTCGATGGCGTCTCCGCTCTCCAGCGTCACGTTGCCGATCTTGCCGATCAGCTCCTCGGCCTCGGCAGCCGCGTCGTCCTGCACGGCGATCTCGAACTCGGGCATGTCGCACAGCAGGCCCAGGTCCCACTCGGGGCTGTTTCCGCCAGAATCCTGGTTGGTCGCGCCGACCTTACCGCCCTTGGTGATGTTGCGGTGTCCGTCGTTGGGATCGGAGCCGAACATGTTGGTGTGGATATGTCCGTCGCCGAGCGAGTAGACCCCCATGGA
>CAVFRF010000086.1:0-19612 GCA_963624975.1 Bacteroidaceae bacterium | reverse complement strand
GCGCGGCAGCGGCGGTGGGGCGAGCACCCGCGAGGGCCGCGCCGGTGAGCGCGGTTCCGGTGCAGTCGCGACGGTGAGCGCGCCGATGCCGCCGTGGCTTTCACGTTTCTTTCAGTTCTGGCACCTACAATGTGTGCGCTGGAAACGTGTGACAAGCGGCGCGTGTGGTGCGCCGCGACGAAAGGAAGCCGAGAGACGCGATGAACGTGCTGGTTGTGGAAGACGAAAAGAGGCTCGCGGCTGCGCTCGTGCAGATTCTAACCGACTCCGGGTATCACGTGGACGCGGTGTACGATGGCCAGTCGGCCGTGGACTATGCGGTAACCGACATGTACGACATGGTCGTGCTGGACGTGATGCTGCCGCGCAAAGACGGCTTCGAGGTGGTTCGCGAGATTCGTCAGGCCAACATCTCGACGCCGGTGATCTTTCTTACCGCGCGCTCGCAGGTGGCCGACAAGGTCACCGGGCTCGACCGCGGGGGAGACGCGTACCTCACCAAGCCCTTCTCTCCCGAAGAGCTGCTGGCCAACATCCGAGCGCTCACCCGCCGCAAGGGCGAGGTGGTGCTCGACGAGGCCACGTTTGCCGACCTCACCCTCGACCTCAACACCTGCAACCTGTCGTGCGGATCGAAGTCGGTGCACCTGAGCTACAAGGAGTTCGAGGTGGCCAGGCTGTTCATGCTCAACCCCAACCAGACCATCTCGAAGGACCAGATGCTCCTCAAAGTGTGGGGAACCGAGGCCGACGTGGCCGACAACAGCGTGGAGGCCTACATCTCGTTCATGCGCAAGAAGCTGCGCTTTCTCAAATCCAACGTCGAGATCGTGACCCTGCGCATGATCGGGTATCGCATGCAGGAAAAGCAGGCGTAGCGATGCGGCAGGCTGCGCCCACGGGTGCCGAGAGGATGAAAGCTCATTAACCTGTTTCGAAAACTCAAGTGGACGTTCGTGGGCACTACCATGGCTCTTTTGGCCGTGGTGCTGTTTGCCGTGCTGCTGGTTTTCAACATAGCAAGCTACAACAGCGAGTACAAATCGATCATGAGCGCGCTTGACTATGCGCTGACGGCGGGGCCCGAGCGGCTCAATATCCCCCGGATCGGTGGGGCACCAGACAACGATAGCGCACCCGATGACAGCGGCGCACCCAGCGATGACGGGGCACTCGACTCGATCGACATCGACAGCGCCACCGCCAAGGACCTGGGAATCCAGGACACCTCGATACCCGTGTACTGCGTGTCGATCGCGAGCGATGGCACCGTGAAGGCCGCCAGCAACAACGCCTACATGAGCACCACGCTGGTCAACGGCGCGCTTAGCGCCATCGCAAGCTCGGGCGAAACGTCGGGCGAGCTGAGCGACATGGGGCTGTTCTTCAGCATGTCGGAGTACAAGAACGAGTTTCGCATCGCCTTCGCCGACTCCGACACGTTGCACGAAGGCACCACCACGCGAGCGTTGTATTCGCTGCTGATCGGTGCGGGCACGTTGGGCGTGCTGTTCTTGGTGAGCCTGTGGCTGTCGCGCTTCACGCTCAAACCCGTGCGCCGAGCGTGGGACGGGCAGCAGCGCTTCATCGCCGACGCGTCGCACGAGCTCAAGACCCCCCTCACCGTCATACTGGCCAACAACGACATCGTGCTGGCCCACCCCGATTCCACCGTGGAGGAGCAGCGCCGGTGGATCGAGGCCACGAACGACGAGGCCGAGCGCATGCAGGGCCTGGTGAAGGACCTGCTGGTGCTGGCGCAGACCGAACCCGACAACATCCAGACATTCAGGGCCAACCTGCAGATGGAGACGCTGGACTTCTCTTCGATCGTGGAGATGGACATCCTGCAGTTCGAGGCGGTGGCCTTCGACAAGGGCATCGAGATGGAGGAGCACGTCGAGGAGGGGCTGATGGTAAAGGCCGACTCCGACAAGCTCGAGCGCGTGGTGCGCGTGCTGCTGGACAACGCATGCAAGTACGCGTCTTGCGGCAGCGACGATGCAGAGGCTGAGGCTACGGCCGAGGCTGCAACCGAGGCAGGTGTCGAGCCGTCGACTCTGCGCGAGGCAGGCTCGCTGGTGGCAGGCCCCAACGGCTTCGTGGCACCGGCCGTGTTCTCCACCCGTACCAACTACGTGAAGGTCGACCTGCATCGCGAGAAATCGCAGGGCGTGCTGGTGGTCAACAACGGCGGTGATCCCATCTCTCCGGAGGATCTGCCGCATGTTTTCGAGAAGTTCTACCGCTCCGACAAGGCGCGCACCGGCAAGACGGAGGGCCATGGTCTGGGACTCTCAATCGCCAAGAACATCGTCGAGGGATTCGGCGGCACCATCGAGGTAGAGAGCAACATCTTCGACGGCACGACGTTCACCGTGCGGCTTCCCCTCGCATAAAAGAGAACGGGCGGTAGCTGCAACTACCGCCCGTTCTCAAACAACCTGCGCCGCCCGTCCCAGGTCTAACCAACCACGGGCCTTGCCGGCACCCCCATTGCGTCACCCGGCTCGCCGGGTGACAACAACCTTACTGCTCGCGCGTGCGAATCTGCTCGCGCACCTTCGCCACGAAGTCGGCCAGCTCCATCGGCACAGTCTCGTTGGTGCGGTCGCGCACCGAGATGTTGCCCGCTTCGGCCTCCTTCTCGCCGATGATCAGCATGTAGGGCACGCGGTCGATGCTGCGCGCCTCGCGAATCTTGTAGCCGATCTTCTCGCCGCGCTCGTCGCATGCCACGCGAATGCCCGCCTCGTCGAGGGCCGCCGTGACCTTGTGCGCGTAGTCGAGGCTCTTCTCCGAAACCGGCAGCACTTTGACCTGCAGCGGAGCCAGCCACACCGGGAACTTGCCGGCGTAGTGCTCGATCAGGATGCCGATGAAGCGTTCGATCGACCCGTAGCACACGCGGTGCAGCATGATGGGTCGCTTCTTGGTGCCGTCGGCATCGGTGTACTCCAGCTCGAAGTTCTGCGGCATCTGGAAGTCGAGCTGCACGGTGCCGCACTGCCAGGTGCGTCCCAGCGAATCCTCCAGGTGGAAGTCGATCTTGGGGCCGTAGAACGCGCCGTCGCCCTCGTTGAGCGCGTAGGGCATTCCCAGCTTGTCGAGCGCGGTCTTTAGGCCGGTCTCGGCGGCCTCCCAATCCTCGTCGGAGCCCATCGAATCCTCGGGGCGCGTGGACAGCTCCACGTGATACTTGAAGCCGAACTTCTGGTAAACCGAATCGATCAGCTCCACCACGCCCACGATCTCGTCGGTGAGCTGGTCGGGACGCACGAACAGGTGCGCGTCGTCCTGGTTGAAGCAGCGCACGCGGAAGAGGCCATGCAGCGCGCCGCGCATCTCGTGGCGGTGCACCAGTCCGATTTCGCCTGCGCGGATGGGCAGGTCGCGGTAGCTATGCGGCTTGGCCGCGTACACCAGCACGCCGCCGGGGCAGTTCATGGGCTTCACGCAGTAATCCTCGTCGTCGATGACGGTGGAGTACATGTTGTCCTTGTAGTGGTCCCAGTGGCCCGAGGTCTCCCACAGGTGCTTGTTCATGATCAGTGGGGTCGAGATCTCCACATAGCCGGCCTTGTGGTGAATCTCGCGCCAGTAGTCTAGCAGCGTGTTCTTCAAGATCATGCCGTTGGGCAGGAAGAACGGGAAGCCCGGAGCCTCGTCGCGCATCATGAACAGGTTCATCTCGCGGCCGACCTTGCGATGGTCGCGCTTCTCGGCCTCCTCAAGGTTGTGCAGGTACTCCTCGAGGTCCTTCTTCTTGAAGAACGCCGTGCCGTAGAGGCGCTGCAGCTGCTCGTTGTTGGCATCGGCTCGCCAGTAGGCACCTGCGATCTTGGTGAGCTTGAACGCGCCGATGAGGCCGGCGCTCGGGATGTGCGGGCCGTGGCACAGGTCCACGAAGCTGCCGTGGCGGTAGATGGTGATGGACTCGTCGTCGGAGAGGTCGTCGATGTGCTCGGCCTTGAACTTCTGGTCGGCAAACACCTGCTTGGCCTGCTCGCGCGTTACGACCTCGCGAACGAACGGCTCGTTGGCTGCAACGATCTTGGCCATCTCGGCCTCGATGGCCTCGAAGTCGTCGGTGGAGATGGTCTTGTCGGCCAGCCAGAAGTCGTAGTAGAAGCCGGTCTCGGTTTCCGGTCCGTAGGCTATCTGCACGCCGGGGAACAGCGTCTGCACGGCCTCGGCCATGATGTGCGCGCAGGAGTGGCGCAGAATGCCGATGCCCTCGGGCGACTTCGCCGTTACGATCTCGACCTTGGCGCCGTTTGGCACCTCGCGGTTGAGATCTACCAGCTCGCCATCGATCTTGCCGGCGATGGCGGCCTTTGCAAGGCCTGCTCCGATGCTCGCCGCAACGTCTGCTATGGTCGCGCCCTCCTGCAGTTCCTTCTTGGAACCATCGGGAAGTTCGACCTCGACAACGCCGTTTTCGCTCATGTTCTCAACATCTCCTTTTCATGGCAAAGGGTCGCTCCTGTGCGCAGGAACGACCCTCGAATCTGCTACCTGCCCTATGCTGCCTGCGGCGCAGCGCCCCTACGCGTGCCTGCCGCCTGCACGTCCGCCGCGTCCTCGCTGCGCATTAGGCGTGCGCGTGCAGCACCAGGGGCATGCGTTCCACTCGGGATTGAGCGGCTTGCCGCAGTTGGGGCACACGTTCTTGAGCTGCGCGCCGCAGTTGGGGCACATGATGTAGTCGTCCTCCACCGGGTACGAGCACCTGCCGCACTCGCCGTACTTCATCAGCTCGCGCTGCCTGAGCATGTAGTCGATTTCCTGCTCCTGCTTGTCGGTGAGCAGCATCGGCGGACGCAGGGCCGAGTACACGATGGCTCCGATGAAGGGGATGAGCGATATGATTCCCCACTTGACCGGGCTTACGCCCCTGGCGGTGGAATCCTTGATAACCCATACGATGGTGAGAATCCAGATGGCTATCACGAAGAAGACCATCACCATCGACGCCGTGTGAAGCATCGACATCGCTTCCATGTTTCTCCAATCTATCGATGCGCCGGATCGCGCAAGCGTGCGCCCCCGGACCGTTTGATCGAACCCTGCCCCGAGCCGCCTGTGCGCCTTGCAGGCAGTGAATGCACACAACTGCCGAAAATTTTAGCAGAGATGCCGGAAATTAACATCGCAACAAGGCGTTGCGGCAACGATGCGGCTGTTTGATGGGTGCCATGTGCCGGGGGTGGCATGCGCCGGGCATCGGGGACAGCTCGCGCTGGCTGCACTCTGGGCGCACGCTTGGCGCACGCTGGACGCAAACCGAAAGCTCGCTTATAGCCCCTGTTGGCAAATTGGAGCACGCGTGCCCCGCTCGTGCGGGTATCATCAAGCATGTGCCGTTTTGCCCACTGGGCGCTTTCGCGCTTGCGCGGCAAGGCGACCGGTCTTTGCAGGAATCCGCGCCGCTGGCGCGCGAAGATGCGACGAAGGATAGGTCTAGATGTCTTTGGTGGTTATGAAGTTCGGCGGCACGTCGCTTGCCTCCGCCGAGCGCGTCGAGAGGGTTGCCGACAGGCTGGTGAGGCACAAGGAGGCTGGCGACAAGGTAATCGCCGTGGTTTCGGCCATGGGCAAGTCGACGGACGACCTCGTGCAGCTCGCCAATACGATCAATACCAACCCGCCAGCGCGCGAGATGGACGTGCTCATGAGCGCCGGCGAGCAGATCTCGATGGCGGTGCTGGCCATGGCCGTGGAGTCGCGGGGCTGCAAGGCGCTTTCGTTCTCGGGTGCGCAGGCGGGCATCATCACCGACGACGAGTATTCCAAGGCCAAGATTCGCGAGATTCAGGCCGACCGCCTGTTCTACGCGCTGGACAAGGGCTACATCGTGATCGTGGCCGGCTTCCAGGGCGTTACCCGCTCCGGTGACATCACCACCCTCGGGCGCGGCGGGTCCGACACCACGGCGGTGGCGGTCGCGGCGGCCGTGGGAGCCGACGTGTGCGAGATCTACACCGACGTCGACGGCGTGTACACAGCCGACCCCAGGGTCTGCCCCCGTGCGCAGAAGGTCGACGTGATCGGCTACGACGACATGCTCGAGCTTGCCGACAGCGGCTCGGGCGTGCTGCAGTCGAGGTCGGTGGAATTTGCCAAGAACTTCGGCGTGGTCATTCACTGCCGCTCAGCTTTCAACAACAATCCTGGAACCCTGGTCAAGGAGGTATCCCTCATGGAATCTGCAATCATATCCGGCATCGCATACGACAACTCCGAGGCCAAGATCACGATTCGCGACGCGCCCGACGAGGTGGGAGTGGCCGCCAACGTGTTTTCGCGCGTGGCCGGAAGCGGCGCCAACGTGGACATGATCGTGCAGAACGTGTCGGAGAACGGGCACACCGATATCTCGTTCACCACCCCGCTTCGCGACCTTCCCAAGGTCAGGCAGCTCCTCGACACCTTCGTGGAAGAGATCGGCGCCAGGAGCTTCGTGATCGACAAGTCCATCTCGAAGGTCTCGGTTGTGGGCGCCGGCATGAAGACTAACCCCGGCATCGCCGCCAAGGCCTTCGCCACGCTGGCCGACAACGGGATCAACATCACGATGATCACCACGTCGTCGATCAGGCTCTCGGTGGTAATCGACGAGAGTCAGGCCCAGCGCGCGGTGCAGTGCCTGCACTCCGCCTTCGGCCTGGATGCCGACACCATCTTCGAAGAGACCCAGCTATCGAGCGAGGAGCTTGCGGCCAAGGCGCAGAAGGGCCGCTAGGAAAACGGACGGCGCCGCGAGTGCCGGCAAGACGAGATTCAACGCAAGCAGCAACAGCATAGGCGAACACACTCATACGAACGGAGCGAACTCAACATGGGATGGACCAAGAAAATGCCTGCAAACCCGGTAGTGGCCGTATGCGGAGCCACCGGCGCGGTGGGACGCGAGATGCTCAAGGTGCTCGAGCAGCGCGATTTTCCGGCGAGCAAGGTGGTCGCGCTGGCAAGCGCCCGCAGCGCAGGCAAGAAGCTGCCCTTCGCAGGCGGCGAGCTTGAGGTCCAGGAGATGACCCCCGAATCGTTCGAGGGCATCGACATCGCGCTGTTCTCCGCAGGCGCGGGCGTGTCCAAGCAGATGCGCGAGCACGTGGTGGCCGCCGAGGCCGTGATGATCGACAACTCCTCGGCCTTCCGCATGGAGGAGGGCGTGCCGCTGGTGGTGCCCGAGGTCAACCCGGCAGCCGCGTTCGAGCACAACGGCGTGATCGCCAATCCCAACTGCTCCACCATCCAGATGGTGGTGGCGCTCAAGCCCCTCTACGACCTCTCGCACATCAAGCGCGTGGTGGTCTCCACCTATCAGGCAGCTTCGGGCGCCGGTGCCAAGGGCATGAGCGAGCTTTACAACCAGACCAAGGACTTCCTCGACGAGAAGGAGCTGGAGGTCTCGGCATTCCAGCACCAGATCGCGTTCAACTGCATTCCGCACATCGACGTGTTCCTCGACGACGACTACACCAAAGAGGAATGGAAGATGGTGGCCGAGACCAAGAAGATTCTGGGCGACGCTACCGTGGAGGTCGCTCCCACCTGCGTGCGCGTGCCGGTGCTGCGCTGCCATGCGGAGTCGCTCAACGTGGAGTTCGACGACGAGGTGAGCGTTGAGGCCGCGCGCGCGGCGTTCGAGAAGGCGCCCGGCGTGCAGATGATGGACGACCCTGCCAACAACGTGTACCCCATGCCCGGTCTGCTGGCCGGCAGCGACGACACCTACGTGGGCAGGCTCCGCAAGGATCCGACCGTCGAGCACGGCCTGGCATTCTGGATCGTGGCCGACCAGATCCGCAAGGGCGCCGCTCTCAACGCGGTGCAGATCGCCGAGATGCTGGTGCGCGGCCAGTAGAGCTGGTACGGATTCGCGATTGCTCGACTGCTCGCAACCCCAAATGGGCTTTGAAGGGCAAAAACTAGGGGGAGACGATGAACGCTTGTCCATCGTCTCCCCTTTAATTTTGCACCTATCGAAATTCTTGACCGCTACACCCGTGCGAGCAAGCTCGCTACTCCAGGCCGTCGATGCTCTTGTGCTCGTCGAAGTCGGTCTCGCGGATTGCAGCTCGCCTGATCTTGCCGTTCACTGTCTTGGGCAGGGCGTCCACATATGCGATGATGCGCGGGAACTTGTAGGGAGCGGTCTTGTCCTTGCAGTACCTCTGCAGCTCCTTGGTAAGCTCCTCGCTCTCCTCGAAGCCCGGTGCCAGCACGATCGTGGCCTTCACGCTTGCGCCGCGAAGCGGGTCGGGCACGCCGGTAACCGCGCACTCGGCCACGGCATCGTGCTCCATCAGCACGCTCTCGATCTCGAAGGGCCCGATGCGGTAGCCGCTCGACTTGATCACGTCGTCGTTGCGGCCCACATACCAGAAGAAGCCGTCCTCGTCCTTCCATGCGGTGTCGCCGGTGTGGTACCAGCCGTCGTGGATGGCGCGAGCTGTGCGTGCCTCGTCGCGGTAGTACTCCATCAGGATTCCGGGAGGGGTGCCCCAACCGGCCTTGTCTTCCATCTTCACGCAGATCTCGCCGGTCACGCCGGGCTTGCACTCGTTGCCCTCGTCGTCCAGCAGTCCCATGGTGTAGAGCGGCATCGGCCTGCCCATCGAGCCGGGACGCGGGTGCATGTTGGTGAGGTTGGCCACGGTGAGAGGCGTCTCGGTCTGGCCGAAGCCTTCGAAGAGCGTGAGGCCGGTGTGCTTCTTCCACGCCTCGAAGAGGTCGGGGTTGAGCGCCTCGCCAGCAGTGGTCGAGTACACGAGACTCGAGAGGTCGAACGAGTCGACGTCTTCTAGCATCATCATCCTGTACATGGTAGTTGGGCAGCACATGGTGGTGATCTTGTACTTCTCGATGAGCCCCAGGATGTGCGCCGCATCGAAGCGGTCGAAGTCGTAGGTCATCACGCAGGCTTCCATGAGCCACTGCCCGTAGAACTTGCCCCACACGGCCTTGCCCCAGCCGGTGTCGGCGATGGTGAAGTGCACGCCGCCATCCGAGATCACGTTGTGCCAGTGCTTGGCGGTCACGATGTGGGCCAGCGAGTAGGCGCTGTCGTGGAGCACCATCTTGGGGTCGCCCGAGGTTCCCGACGAGAAGTACATGAGGAACGGGTCGTGGGCGCTGGTCTCAACGCGCTCGAAATCCTCGGAAGCCTCGCGGATTGCCGCGTTGTAGTCGACCCAGCCTTCGCGGTCGATGCCCAGCGTGCAGATGCCCTGCTCGCCGCTGAGGTTGGCGCCCATGGTGCCCTGCTCGTCGCCCATGCCGCCGCCACCGCCGTTGCACAGAAAGATCTTCTCCACCGAGGGGCAGTTGGGCACGGTGTTCTCGACGACCTCGGGGATGTAGCCCAGCGAGGTGCAGATTATGTACTTGATGTCGGCGGCGTTGAGCCTGTACTCGAGGTCGTGCTCCTTGAGCATGAACGTTGCGGGCACCATCACCGCGCCGAGCTTGTGCAGCGCCACGGCGGTGAACCAGAACTGGTAGTGGCGACGCAGGATCACCATCACCATGTCGCCCTTCTTCACGCCCGCGTCCTTGAGCGCGTTGGCGGTCTTGTCGGACCACTTCTTGATGTCGCCGAACGTGAACTTGTGCTCCTCGCCCTCCGGGTTGCACCACACCATGGCCGGCCTGTCGGGCTCTGCCAGCGCGATGTCGTCCACGCAGTCGTATGCGAAGTTGTAGTTTTCGGGGATGTTGAGGTTGAAGTCGACGAGAACTCCCTCGTCGTTGAACTGTTCTTTAACGTATCGCTCGTTTATCTTGCGCATGATGATGCCTTGGCCTTTCGATTGCATGGGAGTCCCGTGCGCGGGTGCTCCTGTATGTGGGTGAATTCGGTTCGCTAATTGCACGCACGATGCCTATGCTCTCGTCGGCGCAGGCTCTACATGTGCTTGGTATGCGAGTTGCGCGCGTGCAGCTTGGAAGAGGTTGAAGGGAAATCCTGTTGCGGATGGAGGATCCGAGCCGCATGCCCGGCTCCTCCTTCAGGACCTCCCTTACCGAATGCCCTCGTCAATCGACTTCTGGGGAATCACAATGGCCAGGAACACGCAATCGGCTCCGCCTGTGGCGATGGTGCCGTGCTCGTTGCCCGAGTCGTACAGCACGCAGTCGCCAGGGTTTAGAATCTCGGTCTGCCCGCCGTAGGTAAACTTGAGCTGCCCTTCCAGGATGAAGTCCAGCTCCTGTCCAACGTGCTTGTTGGTCGGGATGGGAGCGAACTGCTCGGACGGGTCGTAGGGTGCGCGGACCACGAAAGGCTCGCAGAGCTTGCCCTTGAAGCCGGGCGCCTTGTGCAGGTACTCGAATCCCTCGCGCCTCTTGACATCGAGACCGTCGCCAGCGCGCACCAGCGAGTAGCCCTTCAGACGGGGGCTGTCGCCAGTGAGAATCTCGGTCATGTCTACTCCCAGCTTGCGGGCGCATTTGTGAAGGAAGGTGAACGTGAAGTCCTCTTCGCCGCTCTCGTGCTTGAGGTACTCCTCGACGCTCATATCGGTTGCCTCGGCCATTTCCTCGGGGGCAATCTCCATGTCCTCGCGAAGCGACCTAACCCTCTCGGCAACCTCTGCCACCACTGGGATCATGCTAGAGCTCATTGTTCCAAATCCTCTCAAAACCGGCATATCGCAGGTTCTGAAAACCCCGGCTTCCGCGGCACGGGGAGGCGGCAACGCCCTCAAGAACCTGCTGTCTGCACCCCCATTGTAGGCCAAGCCGAAAATTGTGCGTGTATTAGTTGGCCGAATATCGGGCAAAAGGGCGGTGCCCGCTCGAATCGGGGTAGAAAAACGGCCCCGGGCGCGGTATCTTAGACAGGTGGGCAAAAACGGACGGGGCTGCATGCCCTGCAAACGCGCCCGCGACAATCGAATATTCAAACCACAAACGCAGATCAAACGGACTACGCAAATGAACCCAGTAATCATCATTCCCACATATGTGTGCAACAGCGCGATGCCCAGAGGGGCGGGCGTTACCGACACCTACGACCACATGAACCCGGTGGCCCGCGACGGCGAGCTGGTGAGGTGCCTGTCGTCGCTTCGCGATGCCAAGGTCGACGTGCCCATCGCGATACTCGTGATCGCCGAGAAGGGCGCCGAGCAGGCTGCCGAAGACAAGGTGCGCGACCAGGCGGCCCACTATCCGGAGCTCACCATCTCGGTGGTGGCCCACACCGAGGAGCAGGGCCTGCACGAGCGCATGAAGAACCTGGGGCTAGGCGAGCTTGTGGACGGAATCGCGCTGTCGGGCTACGGCGCCTCCAAGAACCTGGGACTGGCCTATGCGGCCTCGATGGGCTATACCGAGGCGATCTTTATCGACGACGACGAGATAGTGGAAGACTCCGACTTCATGGAGAAGGCCTGCTACGGCCTGGGCATGCTCACCCAGAGGGGCGTGCCGATCCTCATAAAGACGGGCTTCTACATCGACAAGTCGGGCAGCTACAAATCCAACGCCCGCAGCAACTGGTACGACCGCTTCTGGCAGCAGCACCGCGGTTTCGACAGATGGATCGAGCATGCGATGCACGGTCCCAGGCTCTCGTCGTCCAACACGGCGTACGCCGGCCTCATGGCCATACACCGCGAGGCCTACCGCAGGGTGTCGTTCGACCCCTGGATCGCCAGGGGAGAAGACCTCGACTTCCTGTTCAACGTGCGCATGTACGGCTCCGAGGTGTGGTTCGACAACATGTGGGTGGTACGGCATCTGCCTCCCGCGGTGTCGAAGGTCGAGGCCAAGAGGTTCGCGCAGGACATCTACAGGTGGTTCTACGAGAAGCGCAAGCTCGAGTTCTCCTCCACCCAGATCGACCTGCTGCAGATCCAGTACAGGAGCCTCGCCCCGTATCCCGGCCCCTTCCTGGAGTCGTCGATCGGGTTCAACACGCTCATGACCGCGCTTCTGCGAAGCATCGGCAGGACGGGGCAGCGCAAGGGCTACTTCGATGCGGCGATGAAGGCTCGCCGCGGCGCCAAGGCCTACGCCAGGGACAACTGCTCCAACTACTTCGGCTTCCAGCGCATGTGGCCCGAGGCCATCGCCATGCTGGAGGAGGACGTGCAGCTCAAGGGCATTTTCGACAACGCAGCCGTGGTGCCCATGGACGAGGCGCAGCTCGAGGAGCTGGATGCCAGGCGGGCCGAGCAAAGCGTGATGCAGGCTCTGCAGGCAGAGCAGCAGGCGGCCGAGCAGGCAGAACAGCAGGCAGCGGAGCCATCTGAGCAGGACGCCGAGAACGGCGAAAATGTGCTGGCAGGTGTTGAAATGGCACCCAATAGTGCCGAAACGCTTTCAAACGGTGGCGAAAACCCGTTAAATGGCAAGAAGGCAATCAAATCGAGCTTCGGAGAGGTTCTGCGAGGATACACGGAGCGCAAGCTCTCCGACGCGGAGCAATCGTCGGACGAATAGCGGAAAGACTACGAGATGACAACCATGCACGACAACAAGAAGCAGAGTCTCAAGGCCGACGCTGCTGCGCTCTACAGGACAATCGCCCTGTTCATGGTGCTTTGCATGGTGATCTGCACGACGATGCTCATCTCGGGGTGCACGTTCAACATCACCCCGCTCGAGGTTGCCGGCGCAATCGGCCTTGTGATCAGCTCGGTGCTGTTCGGCAGGTACTCCAAGAGCCCCGACAAGCTCACCGCCAGCCAGACCAGCAGCATGCTCGACCTCGCAGGCCGCACGCTCAACTTCATGCAGGAGGGCCTGGGCGAGAACTCCGCCATGGCCGTGTGCAAGATCCTGCTGCCGGTAACGGGGGCGTCGTCGGTTGCCATCTACGACAACGACGGCCTGCTGGGCCATGCTGGCAAAGACTACGTGTGGCGCACCAGCAGCGACCCGGTGCCCATCCCATGGGCAAGGAAGAGGTTCGAGTACGGCGCGCGCTTCGTGATCCGCTCGGAAGACGCGGGCGAGGAGCAGATGCCCACCGAGTTCAAGGCGTGCATCGAGACCCCGCTGGTGGTCCAGGACAACCAGGTGGGCTCGCTTCGCATGTATTACACCGGGCACAAGGCCATCGACGAAACGCAGCAGGCCATCGCCATGGGCTTCGCCGTGCTGCTCTCCACCCAGCTCGCGCTGCACGAGCTGGACGCCAAGACCGAGCTTGCCACCAAGATGGAGCTGCGGGCGCTGCAGGCGCAGATCAACCCGCACTTCCTCTTCAACACCATCAACACCATCGCGTCGCTCATCCGCACCGACCCCAGGCAGGCCAGGGTGCTCTTGAGGGAGTTCGCCATCTTCTACCGCAGGACTCTGGAAAGCTCGCAGGATTTGATAACCATTGAGCTAGAATTGCAACAGACGCTCAGGTACCTGGGGTTTGAGCGCGCAAGATTCGGGGCAGACCAGATCCAGCTCACGCATTTCGTGGAGCCGGGCCTCGAGAAGCTCGCGGTGCCGGCGTTCATCATCCAGCCGATAGTTGAAAACGCGGTCGGGCACGCCATGCGTCCCACCGGCGAGCCGCTGCACATCGACATCAACGTGAAGGCGGAAGCCAACGATGTGGTGATCTCGGTGGCCGACGACGGGGTGGGCATGGAGTCCACCGAGCGCGACAAGGCTGTGAACAAGGGCAATTCAAAGGGAGCCGGTATTGCGCTCAAGAATGTGGATGATAGACTGAGAAGTTGCTTCAGCGCCGAATCGGGGATTCGCATCGAGTCGGAACTCGACGTTGGCACCACAGTGAAGCTGGTGCTGGGCGGTGCGGTTGCCAATTTGGTTCCGGAAGATGTGGAAGAAGGAGGACTACTGTGATTAGAGCGATGATCGTCGACGACGAAGCGCCGGCGAGGTCGGAACTCGACTTTATGCTCAAGGAAACCGGTCAGGTCGAGGTGGTTGCCGAGGCGGCCAGCGTGCGAGAGGCCATCGAGAATCTCAAGGATTCCGGCTGCGACGTGATGTTCCTCGACATCAACATGCCCGGTGCTTCGGGCCTGCAGCTGGCCAACGCCCTCAACAAGATCTCGAGGCCTCCCGCGGTGGTGTTCGTGACGGCATACGGCGAGCATGCGGTCAAGGCGTTCGAGGTCAACGCGGTGGACTACCTCATGAAGCCCGTCGAGACCGATAGGCTGCGCCAGGCTATCGAGAAGGTCAAGAAGCACGTCTCGATGGTCAACAAGAACAACCCGTCCGAGCGCATCCCCGTGGAGAAGGGCGGCAAGAAGCTGCTCATCTCCACCGACAAGATCCTCTACATCATGGCGAAGGACGACTACTCGTACCTGCACACCGCCACCGAGAGGTATCTGTCGACCGTGTCGCTCGCCCAGCTGGAGAGCAAGCTCGAGCTGCACGGGTTCTTCAGGGTGCACAGGGGCTACCTGGTCAACCTAGCCTGCGTGGAGGAGGTCACCCCGGTCAACGGCGGCACGCTCCTGCTCACGCTCACCGGCACCGACGTGCAGATTCCCGTGTCGCGTCGCCGCGTGTCGGCGCTCAAGAAGGCCCTGGGTCTGTAGTAGGCGCGTGGTTGCCCGGCGTGTGCCGGGCGGCGAGGTTGCTTGCATGAATTGGAGACAAGAGAAGGCGCCGGCTTTCGAGTCGGCGCCTTCTCTGACGTTGATGCTTGTCTGCTCGGCGATTGCTCGCCCGCTGGGCACTCGCGTTGCTAGTCTTCCAGCTTGGCGGCTATCTCTTTGAGCTTCGCGATAATCTCGATCGACTGCGGGCACACGCCCTCGCACTGGCCGCACTCCTCGCAATCGCTTGCCTTGCCAACCCCGGTTTGCCCGGTTGCAAACGCAAACGAGTGCTTGGCCCCATCGAGGTCCTCGTATACCAGATAGTGGTTGTATGCGTCGAAGATAGCGGGGATCAGGATGTTCTGCGGGCAGTCCTTCGTGCAATAGCGGCAGTCGGTGCAGGGGATGCGCGGGATGTCGGCCAGAATCTTCTGCACCTTGGACAGGGCCTGCTTCTCCTTGTCGCTAAACCCTGCGGTATAGTCGGTCGACGCGATGTCGATGTTGTTGCGCATCTGCTCGATCGTGCTCATGCCCGAGAGCACCGTGATCACGTTGGGAAGCGCCATCGCGAAGCGCAGGCCCCACGAGGCCATCGACTTGTCGGGCGCGGCCTTCTTGAAGGTCTTCTCGGCAGCGGGCGGAAGATTGCACAGCTTGCCGCCGCGCAGCGGCTCCATGATGATGACGGGCTTGTCGTGGTTGACGGCCACCTCGAGGTTGCCGCGAGCCTCTACCACCGGGTCGTCCCAGTCGGCGTAGTTGATCTGCAACTGCACGAACTCCATCTCGGGATGCTTGCCCAGCACGTCTTCGAGCACCGAAGGATGGTCGTGGAAGCTGAAGCCCACGTGCTTGACCAGCCCCTTCTCCTTGAGTTCTTGCGCGAAATCCCAGATCTGGAACTTGTCGAACGACTCGACCCTGTTGCGGTCGATGTTGTGAAGCAGGTAGTAGTCGAAGTACTCGGCGCCGGTGCGCTCGAGCGAAGTGTAGAACATCTGCCGGGCCTCTTCGGCCGTCTTGGCGCCTGCCCATGCCGGCAGCTTGGTGGCCAGCAGGTAGGACTCGCGGGGATGCCTCTCCACCAGCGCCTCTTTGATCGCCGCCTCCGATCCCGGATAGCCGTAGGCGGTGTCGAAGTAGTAGAACCCGCTGCTCAGGAACAGGTCTACCATCTCCTTGGTTTGCTCGATGTCGATGGGCTTGTTTGCGTCGCCGTCCACGCGCGGCAGCCTCATCAGGCCGAATCCGAGTTTGGGAACGTCTTCTCCCAGGTAAGACATGAACAGCCCTCCTCTGTACTAGTCTTTTCCATTGGTGCGTCCAATTATATGTGAAAGATACGGTGCTTGAGTAGGTAATCATGATGATTGCAAACGCGTTCGCAATTTCTACATAGATGGCGTGCTCTCGCTATGCGGCTGTGCAAATCGGACGCCGCTGTGGAGCCGGGCGATACGCTGCCTGCTTGCCGCCGCCGTTGTGGCAAAATGTGGCAGAGCAGAGTTTTCGAAAGCAGGCTGGATGCTGGATTCAAACGACAATCTTCAAGGCGACGAGCGCACGGGCGACGGGCCGCGCCAGGTAACGCGCCGCGAATTCGTGGTGGGCACCGCGGGGGTGACCCTCGCCATCCTGGGCGCCACGGCCATCCTTTCCGGATGCGGCAGCGACGACGTTTCTTCCGACGAGATAGTGCCCGAGGAAATCGAGGTGTCGGAAGACCAGGTGATCAACTCGTCGGACTTCACCGAGGTCGACATGTCCACGGTGGCCTCGGAGGTTTCCGGGCAGGACCTCCCAATGGGATGCGTGGGCAGCATGGACTGCGACGACATCGCGGTGATGATCTACCCCGGCGACACCACCGACGTGCTCACCCAGATGGGCCTGCTTTCGGTGTCGGGCGGAGGGCTTAGCTCGGTGCTCGACCGAGCGGTGAGCCACGACGACGGCTTCGTGATCTACGATGCCAGGTGCAACGACAACATCATCGTGTGGGCCGAGGCCAACCTGTTCGACGACCGCTGGCGCATCTACATCGCGTCGGTGCGCTCGGCTTCCAGCATCGGCGACCCGGTGAAGGTCGACGAGGGCGACTCCGACTTCGACGTGCCGATGCTGTGCGTGAGCGGCAACAACGCCTTCTGGACCGTGATGCCCACTGCCGACGGCGGTGCCAAGGATTCCGACTCGTACCTCAAGTGCGCGAGCCTCTCCAACACCACGCCGCAGATCGCCTACACGTCGAGCGGCCGCATGATCACCAACCCGCAGGCATCTGCCGGCGTGGTCACGATCGTTCCCCGCGCCGAGACCAAGAGCACCCGCTACCAGATGACGGCGATTGACGCCAACACGTTCGACGTGCTGGCCGCGCAGATCCTGCCCAGCTCGATGCGCGCCTACGATGCCATATATATAGACGGGTCGTTCGTGTTCAGCATCGAGCAGTCCTACAGCTTCGGCGGGGGCATCGCCAACTTCGGAACATACGCCAAGATCGACGACAGCCGCTACATGCGCTTCAACAGGACTCCCATGGACACGCCCGCCAAGTGCGGCAAGTACCTGGCCGTCAAGAGCAGCAAGAGCGTGGTGTGCCTCGACTTGTCGGCGCAGACCTACTTCGCCATCCCCACCTACGCGGGCTGCGAGAGCTACGGCGACTTCCTGCTTTCCACCGGGGAGACCTCGCGTATCGTCACATACACGTCGGTGCCCACAGGCGACGGCTCCGGAGACGGCGTGGTGAGGGTGCGCACCTACTCGCTCTCGTAGCTACAACTCTGACTGCCGCCCGACTTCGTCGTGGCTATCTTGTTCAGTTGCGATACACTCTTGCATGTGCGACTTTTTTGGGCACACTTGGATACGAGAAGCATTTTTGCACATCATCGAAAGGCTTTTTAGATGAACATCATTGAAAACGCCGGTGCCGCGCCCAGTCTTCAGGGATACGATGCGATCGTGATCGGCGCTGGATTTGCGGGCGGAGTCGTGGCTCGCGAGCTGGCGGAGCGCGCCGGCAAGAAGGTCGCGATTATCGAGTCGCGCAACCACATCGGCGGCAACGCATACGACAAGCTCGACGACGCGGGCGTGCTGATTCACGCGTATGGCCCGCACATCTTCCACACCAACGACGCACGCGCCTACGAGTACCTCTCGAGGTTCACCGAGTGGCTCGACTACCAGCACGAGGTGCTGGCCAACCTCAACGGCACCTACATCCCGGTGCCCTTCAACAAGAACTCCATCGAGAAGGTCTTCGACGCCGACAAGGCCAAGAGCTACATCGACAAGCTCATCGCGACCTTCGGCGACGAGCGCAAGGTGCCCATCATCGAGCTGCGCGAGAAGGACGACCCCGAGCTTTCCGAGATCGCCGACTTCGTGTACAAGAACGTGTTCCTCTACTACACGCAGAAGCAGTGGGGGCTTACCCCCGAGGAGGTCGATCCCTCGGTCACGGCGCGCGTGCCCGTGTTCATCTCGCGCGACAACCGCTACTTCCAGGACAAGTACCAGGGCATGCCCCTCGACGGATACACCAAGATGTTCGAGAACATGCTCGACCATCCCGGCATCGACATCTACCTGGGCGTCGACGGTCGCGATGCGCTAGAGTTCGTGGATGCGGGCGAGGGCAAGACCGTGGTGAACGTGAACGGCGACGACGGCGCGCGTGCTCCCTACAAGGGAACCATCGTGTACACCGGCGCCATCGACGAGCTGTTCGCCAACAGGTTCGGAAGGCTGCCGTACCGCTCGCTGGACTTCGTGTACGAGACCTACCAGCAGAAGCACTGGCAGCCCTGCGGCACCGTGAACTACACGGTGAGCGAGGACTACACGCGCATCACCGAGTTCACCTACATGACGGGGCAGGACCTCGAGGTCACAACCATCATGAAGGAGTACTCGCACGCATACGAGGCCAAGGACGGGCAGATTCCCTACTACGCCATCATCAGCGACGAGAACCAGGCTCACTACCAGCAGTACAAGGACCTGGCCGACGGCATCGACGACTTCCACCTGATCGGCCGCCTTGCCGAGTACAAGTACTACAACATGGATGCCATCGTGTCGCGTGCGCTCGACCTGGCCGACGAGCTTTGCGGGAGGTAGAGCGTTGAGTCAGAAGGTTCTTACCTACGCCATACCCTGCTACAACTCGGCGGAGTACATGGACCACTGCATACAGAGCCTGCTCGACGGCTCCGAGGATCACCTCGACGAGGTGGAGATCCTGATCGTGGACGACGGCTCCACCAAGGACAACACCGCGCAGAAGGCCGACGAGTGGGAGGCTGCGCACCCCGGCATCATCCGGGCGCTGCACCAGGAGAACGCCGGACACGGCGGAGCGGTGAACAAGGGGCTGGCCAACGCCTCGGGCGTTTACTTCAAGGTCATCGACTCCGACGACTGGGTGGACAAGGAGTCGGCCAAGCTCATGCTGGAGCTGCTGCGCACGTTCGCGCAGCGCACCGAACCGGTGGACATGGTGCTCTGCAACTACGTGTACGAGAACGTGGAGCGCGGCCAGGAGGTCGTGAACTACGAGCGCCTTCTGCCCATGGGCGAGGTGTTCGGATGGGACCAGATCGGCAAGTTCCCCATCGACAAGTACATTCTCATGCACTCGGTGTTCTATCGCACGCAGATGCTGCACGATTGCAACATCGTGCTGCCCGAGCACACGTTCTATGTGGACAACATCTTCGTGTACGTGCCGCTGCCCCATGTGAAGACGCTGTTCTACCTCGACGTGGACCTGTACAGGTACTTTATCGGGCGCGAGGACCAGTCGGTCAACGAGCACGTGATGATCGGGCGCATCGAGCAGCAGCTGCGCATCACCCGCATCATGAGCGACGCGTACAACCTCGAGCAGGACGTGCACAACGACAAGCTGCGCGGCTACATGTTCAACCATCTGCTCATGATGATGACCATCTCGTCGGTGTTCAGCATGCTGTCGGACCGCGAAGACAAGTTCGCGCTGCGCGATGCCATCTGGCAGTACCTCGAGCTGGGCAACCCCGAGATCTACCCCAAGATGC